>CAYUNZ010000069.1:7069-13657 GCA_964446205.1 uncultured Desulfohalobiaceae bacterium
AGTCCAACTATATATAGACTGTACAACATTATCCGGTGCTAAATTCTTGCAGATTTTTGCATAAATATAAAACTATTACAAAGTAAATGTAGTTATTTTATTTTTATTGATCAGCAAAGCTAGATAGATCTACTCTATAACTTTCTGATTTAATTATGTTTATATTATCACTATTAACCGATAACTTTAAACTGTACAGTTATAAATATAACGATTGAATATCTCCTATTTCCGAGTAGTCCGTAGGCCTATCCAAATCAGTGATGAATATTAGAAGACAGACTCATTATATTTACTCAGGCGATATAGTCGCTGGCTCTCTTCTTATCCCGGAAAGTAAAACCATCGCTAACCTTCTCAAAAAGTCCCTTACTTCCGATCAATGGTATCAAGCTATAGTCGTCGATAATATCCTGCAAAAAAGAAGTCCTGTAGCAGCTAAACGTCAAGCCCGGTTGATAAAAAACAGGCTTATACTAATGCCTGAATCCTTACTAGATTTGGTTGGACATTCCTCTTTTGAAGTTGTTAAACAATCGTTATTGGCAGCAGCAATTAAGCATAGCCGGTTGCTTGGTGACTTTTTAGACCAGGTTGTTCGTGATCATTGGCGAATATTCCAAAAAAAATTAACCAACAAAGATTGGGATGAGTATCTGAATTTGTGTAGCCAAAGAGATCCGCATATAGAGAATTGGAGTGAATCAACCAAAAAAAAATTGCGTCAGGTTATTTTCAGGATCTTATCAGAAGCTTCATATATTGACGGGACAAAAAGCAGATCTTTATTGCCCGTATCAATAACCTCAGAAGTCAAAGATTTTTTAATCAAATATAATGAAAATTATGTCTTAAATTGTATGGATGTAACCGGATAGATAGATTTTATGGATGCTTTTGAAAAAAGGCTCAATCAAATCCTGCCTAAGATCACTTCTAAAGAGCTTTTAAATAATATTGGACTGGGCAATGAGATCGGTTTTTATATCTTTGACTATCCTCCGGAAAAGGAGCTTCAAGTAAGGGAATTTTTGAATTTCATAAGCCATCAACTGGAAAAGAAACGGCCTGATATTGTTTATAGCCATATAAATCTTTTCGATCTAATCCTGTCCTATTTAAAAGAGAGAAACCTTTTTGAGAGAGTAATCAAGCTCAACCAGGAAAAGGGCGATGAATCAACCCTAAGTGCCTTGAAAGCCCCACTCGATCCAAAAAAACTGGCCAAATTTTTTGTTCAGAAAGCAGCTCCTGAAGAAAACGACCTTATCCTTGTTTCAGGTGTAGGTAACGCCTATCCAATGCTTCGCAGCCACAATCTCCTTCAAAATTTACATCCCTTAATGGGCAATACTCCTTTAATTATGTTTTATCCTGGAGTTTATTCAGGGCAAGACCTTCGCCTTTTCGGAAGATTAAGCCAAAATCACTATTATAGGGCTTTTCGTCTGGTCCCCTGAATGAATCGAATTAAATATAAGCTGTTAGCCAATCAAACAACTTTCTAGAAAGGTGAGTTCCATGCTTATTGAAGAGATTTTTGCCAAGGATATTCACAGATCCATAAACGGGGTGGTTAAAGTTGATCAAATGGATGAATTAGTTACTTGGCAGGAATTGGAAGAATACGTCATTACCAGGGAACTTTATGAACATTTTAAAACATTTTTTGAGGCCTATACCAAAGCTATAGATAAAGGACTAGATCCCAATATTGCCGCTCAGATCGGGATCTGGATATCCGGATTTTTTGGTTCAGGAAAATCTCATTTTCTAAAGATACTATCGTATCTTTTGGAGAATAGAAAAGTTAAAAATCCTGAGACCGGGGAAGAAAAACTGGCCATTGAGTTTTTTCAAGATAAAGTTGATGACCCGATGCTTTATGCGGAAATGAAAAGGGTTGCTGATTTAGATAATCAGGTCATCCTCTTTAATATCGATAGCCGGGCTGATCCCAGTGAAGGCCGAAGGGCTATTTTATCTGTCCTATGGAAGGTTTTTAACGAAATGCAAGGGTTTTGCCCGGATTATCCTTTTATCGCTGAAATCGAAAAATACCTTGATCAAAAAGGATGCTATAAAGATTTTTGTTCTGCATTTCAAAATATTACAAGCTCAAACTGGCTTAGTGAGAGAGATGCCTTTGATCTATACGAAGATGAAGTTGTTCAGGCCCTTAGCCAAGTCTTGAATAAATCAACGGATAAGACCGGCCAATGGATAGAAAATCTAAGGAATAATTTCTCATTATCTGTCGAAGGATTTGCCAATCGAGTCAAGGAATATTTGGATAAATCAGGTCAAAACAAAAGAATCATCTTTCTTATCGATGAGGTCGGTCAGTTTATCGGGACCGATACCCATCTTATGCTCAACCTGCAGACAATAACCGAAGATCTGGGCCGCATCTGTGCAGGTCGGGCCTGGATTGTGGTTACTTCGCAGGAAGATGTGGATTCAATTATAGGTGATCTTCCATCTTCCCAAGCTAATGACTTTTCCAAGATTCAGGGGCGTTTCAAAACCAGGCTGACCTTATCCAGTGCCAATACCGATGAAGTGATTCAGGAAAGACTCTTAAAAAAACAGGATCAAGATCTGCCCTTATTGGAAAATATATTTCAGGAAAAAGGAGACATATTAAAGAGCCAACTTGGCTTCAGCTACGATAACCCGAGCTTAAAAAATTTTACCGACTCGGATAACTTTGCAGTTAACTACCCCTTTGCCCCTTTTCATTTTCAAATCCTACAAAAGGTTTTTGAATCGATTCGAAAAGTCGGAGCTACAGGTAAACATCTGGCCATGGGTGAAAGATCAATGTTGGATGCCTTTCAGTCAGCTGCTCAATGGGCTTCTAATCAAGAGGTTGGGACTCTGGTTCCGTTGTATGCCTTTTATCCCAGTATTGAAAGCTTTTTGGATACCTCGGTCAAAAGAAGTATTGATCAGGCCAGGGATCATCCTGGGCTGGATAAGACTTTTGATGTAAAGCTTTTACAACTCCTGTTCTTAATCCGTTATGTGGATATCATGAAGCCTAATGTGGACAATCTGGTAACCTTGAGCATTAATGAGGTCGATACTGATCGGCTCAGTTTAAAGAGAAAGATCGAAGACTCCCTGCAAAGGCTAGAAAAGGAAAACCTGATCAACCGAAGCGGTAATCATTACTTTTTTCTGACCAATGAGGAAAGGGAAGTAAACCGGGAAATCAAGTCCACCGAGTTAGTCCCTGGAGAAGAGTCTTATGTTATTGGCGAAGTCATTTTCCAGGATATTTTAAAGGAAAAAAGCAAACACCGTTTTCAGCCAAATCAAAGGGACTATGCCTTTCAAAGGATATGTGACGGCAAAGTCTTTGGCGGGAAAGGGGAATACGATCTGGATATAGAGGTTCTGAGCCCATTGAATGAAGAATATTCAAAATTCAATCAAAGTAAGTGTATCATTTATACTAGCCAGCATTCGGGAAGACTCCTTATGGTTCTTCCGGATAAACAAAATTATATCAATGAGGTTCGAGTATTTAAACAAACCGACAAGTATATCAGGAATAAATCAGATGCCACTGCTACACCGACTTTCAAAAAGATATTGAATGATAAGCAGGCAGAAAATCAGGAACGGAGAACTCGTCTGACAAGCCTTCTAAATGATATTCTCCCGGATTCCAAATTATATGCCCTTGGCAATACTTTCGAAGCGGAAAAAAGCGATAGCAAGGCAATCATAGAACAAGGACTGGAATACTTGATCCGGAATACATATATCAAGTTTAACTATTTAGAAAAGCTGACCTCAGATCCTTTAAAAGAAATAAAATACATTCTAATGGCTGATGATGTCACTCAAGGAAAACTGATCAAAGAAGCTCAGGAGAAAAACTCCAAAGCTTTAAATGAGGTCAGGGAATTTATTCACTTAAAGAGAGCTAATAACCAACCAGTCATAGTCAGCGAGCTTAAGGACCGTTTTGCCGGTAAGCCTTATGGTTGGCCGGAATGGGAGATTATGCTGCTTTTGGCCAGGATGTGTCGAGCCGGAGAGATCGATTTAATTATGGATGGGGCCAGAAAAGAACCCAAGGACACAGTTACGCCTCTTACTCAGGCCAGGCATTGGAAAAATATAAAGATCCATTGGGTTAAAAAAGTAGGAGAAGGTCAATTAAAACAAGCCAGAGAAACGGGAAAAGAGATCTTTGGCCAGATCGGACCTGAAGGACAAGAGCAGTTAGTTGAATTCTTAAGATCAGGTTTTAATTCCTGGAAACAAAAATTTGAGTCTTTCAAGCCCCTGGCTAATACAGGCAACTATCCGGGGAATAAAGAGATAACACAAGCTTTATCAGAATTGAATAACCTTTTGAATATTCAAGACAGCTATGAGTTTATTTCTTATGTGAATCAAAATAAAAACCGCTTGTTGGATATAAGCGATGATCTTCACGAATTGGATGATTTTTACACCAATCAGATCAACACCTGGGAAGGGCTTCGCAATGCTATGGATCGTTTCAAACCAAACCGAAATATACTTGATCAGTACGAAGAAGCATCCAAGGCATTAAAAAATATGCAAAGTATATTGGAGGCTGAAAGACCATATAGCCTATTAAAAAACGTTAATTTCTATATCTCCCAGGTGGATAAGATAAATAATTCAGTTTTGGAAGAGGAAAAAGCCTCTACCCTTTCCCAGATTGAGCAAACAATCGAGGAATTAAAAAATATATTGGATCAAAAAAAAGCTGATGATGATCTTCGAAACCAAAGCTTGTACCCTGTCCAGCAAGTGAAACAAAAAGTTGAACAGGAAACCAGTATCCCTGATATCCGATACTTTTTATCTCAAATCCCGGAGCTCTTTGCCCAGGCTCAAGACTTAATCGAGGAAAAAACCACACCAAAAGATGAGCCAAAACTCCAAAAGAAGATCAAACAAATCAAATTAGCTCATCTGGGAACAAAATCAATTTTGGAAAATGAGGACGACGTTAATGCCTATTTAGAAAAAATCCGAAATAAACTGTTGGAAGCGATCAAACAGAACCAAAAAGTCCATATTCAGTAAGGCCTATTATGAACAAGAACCTGATCAAATCATACGCCCCTCAAGCCAGAAAGGACTTTATTCAGGCAGTAACCGATCGGGCCAGCAAGCTGGGCCTTTCAGAAGATTCTATAGAACCAGTCGAGTTTGAAGGAGATATAGCCAAGATAGGAGGACAGGCCTTTTCCAAAAAAGTCGGCGAACTAAGACAGGAGCTGGAGCGGAGAATTAAGAGAAAAGGCTTTGATCAGTTCATTGAGGCCATGGCCTATACCTGGTTTAACCGTTTTGTGGCCCTTCGTTACATGGAAATACACGATTACCTGAACCATGGATACAGGGTATTGTCTAATCGTTCTGGTTCAGATGTACCAGAAATTTTAGAATATGCGGCTGAAATTCATTTTCCTGGTCTAAATCAAGAGGAAGTTATTCAACTCAAATTAGCAGGAGACCAGGATAATTTGCTATTTAAAAAACTTATTCTGGCCCAATGTAACGCCTTGAATGAGGCTATGCCCTTTTTGTTCGAGCACATAGACGATGCCACTGAACTCCTGCTCCCGGACAACCTCCTGCATTCAGATTCCCCGGTGCAGGAATTGGTCCAGGCCCTGCCGGAAGAGGAGTGGCAGGATGTGGAGGTTATCGGCTGGATCTATCAGTTCTACATGTCCGAGAAAAAGTCCCAGGTCATCGGCAAGACAGTCCAGCCTGAGGACATCCCCGCAGCCACCTCCCTCTTCACCCCCAACTGGATCGTGCGCTACATGGTGCACAATACCCTGGGCCGGATGTGGCTGGCCACCTATCCGGAGTCCAGTATCCGGGACAAAATGGAGTTTTATATTGAACCTGCCAAACAGGCACCAGAGGTCCAGGCCGAGCTGGATCGCATCACTCCCAAGGAGCTCAACCCGGAAGAGATCACCTTCCTGGACCCGGCCTGCGGATCTGGTCACATACTGGTGGAGGCCTACAACCTGTTCAAAGAGATCTATCTGGAGCAGGGCTACCGCACCCGGGACATTCCCTACTCCATCCTGCAAAATAACCTCTTTGGGCTGGAGATAGACGATCGCTCTGCCCAGCTGGCTGGATTTGCCCTGCTGATGAAGGCCAGACAGGACAATCGCAGGATACTGGAGAAGAACAATCTCCAGCTGAATGTGCAGTCTATCCAGGAGACCAACGGCCTGGATGCAGACTATCTGGCCAGGACCATGCTCAGGACCAAAGTCCGCAGCCTTGGGCCGCAACAGCAAGGCTATTTGGTTAACCCAAAGGAAAAGCAGCTCTACCTGGAGGAAAGAGAAAAGCCGGAAGTAAGCAAGGCCCAGCTCCAGGAGCTGCTGGATCTCTTTCAGGACGCCAAGACCTTCGGTTCCCTGCTCCAGATCCCGGAGGGAGTCTGGAACAGCCTGCCCGCCTTGGAGCGGTTGATCGAGCAAAGCAAGCAAGGAGACATTGAGCAGCAAAAGGCTGCTGAGCTCCTGGAGCCCCTGGTCAGACAGGCCAGGATGCTGGGGG
>CAYUNZ010000070.1:0-11841 GCA_964446205.1 uncultured Desulfohalobiaceae bacterium
TTGAAAACTTGTTATTTCCATATCCGGAAATCAAAAATTTCCGGATGGGAACTATATAGAGCATACATTGTTGTATCTTTTAGTTCAGGTTATTATGTTAATAATCAAAAAGGGCAAAAAGTCAATAGGCTAACTTTGGCGAACACCCCTTTTAGCCTCTTTGATCCTTTGCTTCATCCTTTTTTCTTTCCTTTTTCGTCGCCGATCAATTTCTTTTTTACGTTCAATTTTTTTGTGTCGAGACATACTTTTCTCTCCTTGAGGTTTCCTTTTCCATAGATGAATTTGGAACTTATATCAGTTTATCCCCCTACCTGTCCAGGTCTTGGTTGAGTTATCAAGAAAAAACAACATGTCATTACTAACAACCGGAAGTATAAGGAAAAAAAATATAATCATTAGCGAAGCTGTTTATGTAGATTACAACATTTCAGTATGTTACGGTCCAGAGTTCACATTTTTTTATGTTAACGACCATGGGCCGTGCAATCGGCCCACAACGAACAATAAAAAGCTCCCGATAACCTTCTAAAATTATTCTTATAAATTTTCATTCTTCTTTTCGTGTGTTTCGTGGGCTAAATTCTTTTCATGTTAAAATCAATTCATATTCCCTGTGTCCCAGGCCAATTCTTTGTGCATACTCAAGGCCATAATCACTATATGAATTGGGGTATAAGGCTTTGAATTTGTCCTGGCAATCAGAGAACTCAGAATTTTCCATTCCAGGATATATTGCCGGGGCCTTATTTACCAGATCAAGGCAGGCCTGATCAACGGCTACTGGGTCGTAGGAGGCCAAGATACCGATATCTGGACATATTGGGGCATCAGTATAGCTAAGACAATCGCAGGCCGGGCTAACACAAATTACAAAATTTATGTGCAGTACCTGTTGGGGGAACTGATCAAGTATTGCTTGGGCGTATTCTGTCATACGTTCCCATAATCCCTTACCTTCCTTGTCCCAATCAACTTCTAGTCCTCCATATTGACAGACAGACAGACAAGCGGCGCAACCAAGACATAAGTTACGGTTTATATCAATAGTGCCTTTTTCGTTGAGATAAAGTGCCCCTGGACGACAGACCTCAAGGCATGATCCGCAGCCCTGACATTTATCAGGTCTTAAGTTGGGACCAAGTTGGCAATGCTGTTGCATTTTGCCATGTCTGGTTGCACACCCCATACCAAGGTTTTTTAAGGCCCCGCCAAAGCCACAGATCTCATGTCCTTTGAAGTGACTCAAATTGATAAGGTAATCCGCCTCGGCTATATCTTTGGCCAGATAGAAATGGTCAAAGTGATTCCCTTGACCAGTATGGACAACTTCACAATTGCTTTTTAGCCCGTCAGCTATTATAATCGGAGCGCCCAGAATATTTGGATCAAAACCATGCTTAGCAGCCTGCAGGCCATGGGAGACAGCATTGCCTCGTTCACCTACATAAAGGGTGTTTGTATCAGTCAAAAAGGGTTGACAGCCGCTTTTACGTAAGAAGTCGATAATCGGTCTTACATATAAGGGAGGGATAAAGCCTGTACTGCCTTTTTCTCCAAAGTGGATTTTTAGGGCTACTAGATCATTGGATTTGATCTTGTTTGCAACGTGGCAAGTTTTTAACAAACGCCGGATGCGTAGATCAAATGGGGCCTTATGTGTTGCTCGGAGATCCCAAAAAAAGACAATGGGGTTGTCCTTTTGCATACCATTTCCTTAGTTCTTTACATTTGATTGATTTTTTTATGCCGACATTGGGATTAATCAAAGAATCCGCTTAGGTTATCGGTAAAAAAAATAGTTGGATCCTCCCAACCAAAGCCTTTTAAAACCTTTTCTAATTCAACCTGAGTAACAGGCAGACTATTTTTTTCATTCTCAGAAATTTGGAGACAGCACCTCTTATTGTGCAAAACCCGGACCCGAAAATCCCACAGACCTAAATGGTAAAGACTGTCTTCTGTTTCAGATACTTGATTTAGAAGCTGCTCAGATATGAGGAAGTTGTAGGGGAACCTGGTTAACAGACATGGTCTCGAGGGTTGGGCAGGGGCCTGGAATCCCAAGCTTTGGGCATATGAGCGAATCTCCTTTTTGGAGAATCCACAGGTCTGTAGCGGACTCAAGACTCCGAGCTCAAAAAGGGCTTGTTGACCCGGCCTGTATTGGCTTGAATCAGTAGTATTAGATCCATCTATAATCGTGGTCTTATTCCCCCGGATAGAGGTCTTGGTCATGGCTTGAGCAAAAAGGTGTGATTTACAATAGTAACAGCGTTTTTTTTTGTTGGAGGCCACTTTGGATATGTTTAGAGGGTTGGTAATTGATACCTTATAGGGGATTTTGAGCTCCTTGAGCATAGAAATAGCAAATTCTTTTTCAAATCTGGTAAGATGCGGGCCTGAAAAGAATATGGCCTGATAGTCAAGTTGCCAAAGGCAAATCAGGCTGGCCAAAAATCGACTGTCAAGACCACCTGAAAAAGCAATAATACCTGGTTGAATAGATTTCAATAGGTCTTGAAGACGTTTTAGTTTCTGATCTGGATCGGCTGTTAGTTGATCATATTCATATTTTTGCATTTTTTCCATAAAAGATCTATATCTAAATGTTAATGACAGATTGATGAATAGTAATGCTTCCTATTGTCCTTTTTAAGGAGGAAGATCTATGACCACTTACTTTGATGTTATTGTTGTCGGTGGAGGTCCTGGAGGATCTAGTGCTGCATATTTTTTGACCCAACAAGGATTTAGTGTCTTGCTTTTGGAAAGAAAATCATTGCCCAGATACAAGACCTGTGCTGGAGGGGTGCCAACAAGTGCCTTGAAAATATTTCCTTTCCAATTTGACAGTATCATAGAACAATATATTCATTGGTCCACTTTTGTCTATAAGCATCAAAGTGTAACCCAGGAGTTGCCACCGAAAAGTCTGGTTATGGTCATGAGGGATTCCTTAGACAACTTTCTGGTTAAGAGGTCAGGGGCTGAAGTGATGGAAAACTGCCCGGTACATCGGGTTGTTCAAGAGAGACAAAATATTCAAGTGATAACAGAAAATGGCCGGATATTTCGGGCCAAGTATGTTATTGGTGCCGATGGGGTAAACTCTAGAGTAGGCAAATCACTTGGTATAAGGAACAATGCCCAAACAGGTATTGCCCTTGAGGCTGAAATACCGGTTAAGGAACTTCTTTTACATCGTTTCCATGGCCATTTTGTTATTGGGATCGGGGTCTTAAAAAATGGTTATTACTGGATCTTTCCCAAGTCAAATCACCTATCTGTGGGCATAGGGAGCATGTATTGCGGGGTCAAATCTTTGTCATCTATTCTCTCCCAATCAATGGCTAAGCATGGGATATGTTTAGAGAAAAAGTTGCTTAAGGCCTATCCACTACCCAGGTACCACGGACATAGACCGATACAAAATGGCAGGATCCTTTTGGTAGGCGATGCTGCCGGTTTAGTCGATCCTTTGACCGGAGAAGGAATCAGACCGGCTATTAAGAGCGGACAGTTGGCTGCTGAAGCCATTGCTTGCGGTCAAATAGATCGATATTCGTCAAGGATCAAGGCAACTATTGGTTATGATTTTTTCTTGAGCAAGCCCTTAGCCTCTTTGTTTTATAGCCATCAATATTATGGTTTCCAGCTTTTGATCCGAAACAGGTATATCTTTAGGGATATGATGAAGATATTGAATCAGCAACATACCTACAGAAGATCATTATTTCGGTTACCGTTGTATGTTCTTGCTTTTACAAGACGTATTCCCACCAACTAAGAAAGACTTTTTTAAATGTGTTCCAAACAGTTATTTGCAAAGTTTCAAGCTTTGCGGTTAGATTTTTAAATACAGATTGAGCAGGGCATTTGTTCAGCAAAGATTCACAGAGAACACAGAGTTGGATTTTCTTTCTTCTTTCTGTTGAGAGGGACATAGAGTAAAAGAACAGCCTAAAACGGGAATGATTCTTATAGCAACTAATCGACAAGTAGTTCTCTGCACCTTTGTGGTGAAAAAAATAATTAATCAGCTCCCCAAGTTTTATTTTGCTGGTTTAATGATTTGTCCTTTTTTTATTTTTGAATCCAGATTTAAGGGGTAACTTAGGACAACAGTCTTTCTTGCTCGAAAACCACTAGCCCCAGGGTGAGTATTTAGACAGACGTAGAGATCAACAGTATCGTCATTGTCAATATCCGCCAAGCCATAATCCACTACCGATCCTTTGATGGCCCTTGTCTTCCAATAGATATTCAGTCCGACTCCGTCCCAATAGAGATTTTGTATGGAGCTTTGCGGAAAATGACGATATCTTTTGAAGAATTGGCTGGCAACGGAGGTGTTTTTGTTGACAAGTAGCTCAAATCTATTGTTTTTGTCCAGATTACAAGGTATCAAACGAGTCGGGATATAATAAAATTGTTCAGGGTCATGGGGGGAACCCTTCAAACCCGGCAGGGTCGAAGAAATCAGCAACTTATTGCCTGAGGCTGCATAGGTGTTCTCTGTTGTAAACAGGATCTTATTTGACTTAGAACAAACTTTGAGATGATCTTGTTTGTCGGCAATTATTTTGAGAGTCTGATTATCTTTCTGAGGCAAATAGGTAAAGTTGAAGACATTGGCCTGCTGTGGCAAGGATAATTGCCTGCCCAAAGAATAGCCTTCTGACATGTGTAGGACTTCGTGTATATTTCCGTCAAATAGTCGATTCTCCGATCTCTTTTGTCCTATGAGTACCTTCATGTATTCAGGCGGCTTTCTAAGTGCATTCAAATAAAAGGGGATCTCTTTCTCTTTTTCAATGAATTGCTGATCTTTGAAATTCAAAATGAACGATTTCAAGGTCTTTTCTTCAAAGGCACTAATGAGCAGATCCTGATATCCATCTCGATTGATATCCATATTATTTATATATACACATTGGATTCTTGAGCCGGGCATATACTCAGCTAGCTTTTTGAGGCGGTTTTGATGTATCCTATAAGCCCTTAATCTTTGCTCATCCAGGATAAAGATTTCATTTTGGCCGTCAGCATCAGCATCACAGACAACCATACCCAGTCCGGAATAAGAAAGGGATTGACTACGCCATCGACCGCTTTGTTTACCTGTCTCTGAATATCGAAATCTAGGGTTTAGGGATTTTTTTTGCTTTGATCTTTGATCGCTATAGATGACACTAGGATTTAGAGATTCCTTTTTTGTTTTTTTAGTGACATGGCCCTTTTCATCATGGGCTGTCGGTTTTTTGAAGACCTGGGCATTTATTTTTTGAGCAACACTTTCCAAATATGGGATAAGCCTATCGATTGGACCATGCCAATCTTGGGATATCATTTTGCCCTGCTCAGAAATCATGGATAGATCAAAGCTTGTTTGTTTGCCAACTATAGTTATCGACTCCCAAATAAGGTAATCGGATTTGATGGAACGGACCATCTTTTGGGCTTGATCTTTCGTGGTTGGGGGTTGAAGATTCTTTAACTCTTGACTTGACTGGGGTTCAAAGTGCTTTTGCCAAGTTAAGCGGCTAATAAGCATAGATTGTATGCCTTTACTTAAGTATCGATACTGTTTTGGACCATTGACTTGACAAGGAAGTACGGCAAAGGTCTTTGATTTAGGCGTTTGGGCAGAGACTTGAGAAACTGTTGAAAAAATAATAAAAAAAATTATAAAGAGAGTTCTAAAAAACACAATATTCCTCCACTTGGTATTTTTATTCGGATCAAATCCTATTAAGGAAGACTTTAAAAGTCTATTTAAGCCAAGCCTAATCTTCTATCATAAAGATAGATAACAGGTAAAGGGTATGACTAAGTCTTATTTACAAACTTGTCCGAAAGGTCGGGCCTTTCGTCTGTCTTGCAATCTCTCTGAGATAGAGGTGGTTGAAAAGCTCTTGATAGAAGAGGGTTTTATCTTTTGTTCAGTCCAGTTTTCCGAATATGGCCGGGTATTGATACATGAGCCGAAACCCCTGGGTCAATCCATTGCAGCCCAGTTCGGACTTATATATATTCAGGATAAAGCCTCTATGCTCCCACCTCTCTATTTAAGGCCCGATCCAGGTAGTACAGTCCTGGATATGTGTGCCAGTCCGGGAGGCAAAACAGGAATACTATCCCAATTGGTTGGTGATTATGGTCTGGTTCTGGCCAATGAACCAAAACAGAACCGTTTGCAGACCTTACGGGCAACGGCCCAAAGGCATAATCTGATAAATGTAATTACTACCTGTTATCCGGGCGAGCACTTTCCGGAGTATAACGGCAGTTTTGAGGCCATACTTCTGGATGTCCCCTGTAGCGGCTGGGGTACTGCAGATAAGCACCCCAAAGTACTAAATCTCTGGACTGAAAACAATCTAAGCGGATTGCTGGCTCTACAGAAAAAACTCTTATCCAAAGCAGCCAAGTTGTTAGCTCCTGGTGGATTACTCCTCTACTCCACTTGCACGACCAATTCCAGGGAAAATGAAGGTCAAATTGAGTGGATTTTAAAAAATTCTGGGTTATCTCCTGTTGATCTTGATTGCAAACCTGATTTTTGCTGGGATCCTGTAATTGACGATCCATACTTAGGGTGTCTACGTGTAAACGGCCGTCGATCCCATGCCCAATCATTTTTTTTGGCCTGTCTTCAAAAATCAGAGACAAGCGATTGGCTTGAAGAGAATATGGACCAAGATTACAGATCAATCGCTGGTTCTAAAAAAACAGAAAAGGGTTTTGAGGAGGTCTCTTTGCCGTCCCAATTAAGGGAAAAGCTCCCGCCGGGCAAAGTTGTCCGCTTAGACAATCAGCTTTATTTCCACCCCAAACAAGCACTTTCAGACATCTCTCCCGGAATAAAATGGCGCGGTTTCCAATTAGGTCAGATCAACAAAAGTCATATCCGTCTATCTACGCGACTTAGATATATCCTGCCGCCACCAGAGGAAAAAGAGAGTTATGTGGTCACTGAGACCACGATCTTGCATAAACTTTTGAGCGGACAAAGCCTGCCTGTTTCTACCAAGGCCAAGGCTTTGGCCTTGTATTGGCATCATCTCCCATTGGGTTGGTTGACTGTTAAGGGTGGCAGATGCCTATGGTCAGAGTCCGCCGTTCCAATAGGATAATAAGGCTTATTTCATCTTTTCTATCTCTTCAACCTTTTGATTATAAAAGCCAATCACTTCTTTTCGTCTCAGCATGCCGAGCAATCGATTGGGATCATCCTCATACATGACCGGTAGGCTGTCCAGATTTTTGCGAGTGAATTTATTCATAACCACATGGAGATTTTCAGACAAGGTGGTCTGGATAATCTCATTGGTGGCTATGTCCTTGACTACAACTAAGTCCTCAATTTCCGGAGAAAAGAGGACACTGCGGAAGTCTGTATTGGAAAAAATACCAGTCAATTGACCTCTATTGTCGGTGACTGGGAAATATTGTTGGTTGGTCTGACAAAAGAAGTCCTTAAACTCGGAAAACTTCATTGATTCTGTAACTGTCTGGACCGGTTGGATTTGATCCTTAAGATCGTGGACTGTGTGGGACTGGAGGATATCAACAAAGAATTCTCCACTGTGGGCAGGTGAAGAGGCCCTGTTTTGGACCTGTTCTTTATAGATAGTCCATCGTTGGGAAAAGTTGTAGCAAAGAAGACAAACCAAGAAGCTTGGTAAGAGTAGTTGATAGGAATCGGTCATTTCACTGACAAAGATAATAGTCGAGATCGGGGTGTTGGATACGGCTGTAAAGAATCCGGCCATACCGACTATGACCATGGCCCCGGGAGCAGGGACAAGTTGGGGGGTGTAGGTATGGAAGATGTTGCCGATCGCTCCGCCAAGGGCTCCGCCAATGACTACTGAAGGTCCGTATACACCACCACTCCCGCCTGAACTGATGCTAAAAGATGTGGTCAAGATCTTACCAAAGGCTACTCCCAGGAGTAAAAGTACGCCGAAATTGTTGAACAATGCCCCCTGGAGGAGACCATAACCAAAAGACAGGGTCTCAGGCAAAAAGAAGCCGACAATACCGGTCAAGAGACCGCCCAAAGCTGGTTTTAGATGGATTGGCAGGGGGACATGTTCAAAGAGAGTATGGACCCCGTAAAAGGTTTTGACATATAAATAGCTAACAATGATCAAGACAACAGCCAACAGACAGTAAGGACCAAGCTCCAAAGGACTGGCCATGGTATAGTCCGGCGATTGAAAAAGGGTGCCCCAGCCAAAAAAGAGACAGAACAGACAATAAGCAACAACAGAGGAAATCCCGGCCGGGATAAGGACATCGGCCTCAAATTCCGGATCGCGGTACAAAACCTCAGAGGCAAAAAGGGCCCCGGCTAGAGGGGCTCTAAATATACTCCCAACTCCGGCTCCAACCCCGGCAGCCAACATGATTCTTCGTTCCCGTTCCGATAGTTTGAGCCTGGTGGCCAGGAAAGATCCGAATCCTGCTCCGATCTGAGCAATAGGACCTTCTCTGCCACCTGAGCCCCCGGAGGTCAAGGTCAAGGTAGAGGCGAGTGTCTTTATAATCGGAACTCGCCAACGGATTAGGCCACCTTTATTATGATAGGCATCTATAGCTGCATCTGTGCCGTGTCCTTCAGCTTCAGGGGCATAGGTATAAACAAGCCAACCGCTTAAGATTCCGCCCAAGGCCGGAAGAAAAAGGAGGACCCAGCGATTAAAGGATGTAGAGGTGTGCTGTAGCAAGCTGGTCTCTCCCTGGGCTCCTGAAGGGCGGTAACCAGCCAGTCCATCCAAGAGAAAGTGCGTTCCCAACTCACACAAGATGTGAAAGACAACGGAACCCAAGCCAGCGATACATCCAATAAGTATAAAGAAAGACAGCCATCTGGTGGTCGATTTGAGGTGAAGAGAGGGAAAAAGGAGTTTGAATAATGGATGGGTCATTGTTGTAGTCGGATTTATTTGTCAGCCGTTTCGATAAGATTGCCGTTTTCTTCCATTTTGAACTTTCCCATGAGCTCATTGTAATAGGCAATGACTTCCCGTCTCCTGAGCATCCCCAGGAGTTCTTTAGGGGCGTTGTCTCGCACTACAGGAATGGCGTCGATATTTTTCTGGGTAAACTTGGTCAGGACATTGCTCAGGTCTTCTCTTGGACTGGTGACAATTATATCGGAGACAGAGATGTCCTTAACCACAACCAGGTTTTCGATCTCAGGCTCAAACAGGACATTTCTAAAATCAGTGCTGGAGAAAATACCATTTAGCTTGTTGTTGTCATCAACTACCGGGAAGTAATGCTGCTGGGTATTGCAAAAGAGCTGTTTGAATTCAGAGAATTTCATATCCTCATTGACTGTATAGACCTGTTTTAGTTGTGGTAAAAGATCTTGGACCTTGTGTGTCTCCAAGATATCAACAAAGAGTTCGCCTGAGTGGGCCGGTGACTGGAATTTGTTATCCAGCTGATTTTCATAGATGCCAAAACGTTGAGAAAAAAAGATACATACTGCTGAACTGAGCATCAAGGGGGCCAACAATCCATAACCCTGGGTCAATTCACAAACCATAATCAGTGGACCAACAGGAGCACTGCCGGCTCCGGCAAAAAAAGCGGCCATACCGACCAGGACATATCCACCCGGATTGGCGACGATATCAGGGAAATATTCATGCCCCAGTCGTCCGATCACCCCTCCGCTCATCCCGCCGACAAAAAGAGCCGGGGCGAACATGCCCCCGCTCATACCGGAACCCAGGGTGACCGAGGTGGCGATGGTCTTACCAACCAAAAGACCGGCCATCATGATAATGGACAATTTACCCAGAATAGCCATTTCCAGCCAGCCATATCCGCCACACAAAAGCTGGGGGAACTGCATGCCAAGAAGACCCATTATCAGTCCGCCCAGGCCAGTGCCGACAATGATACTTGTCTTTTTGCTCAATTTGTGGAAGATCCTGTATTTGATAAAATAAAATGTGTTCGAATAGAACCAGCCAGTTAGAACGCAAAAAAGGGCCAGAATGATATAAAAGATCAATTCCCTTGGATTGGTAAATTCAAAATCGGGTATGGAGAACATGGGCTGGTTGCCAAAGACAAAGGTAAAGACAGTATAGGCAATGACTGAAGAGATGACTGCCGGAAGCAGGGCCTCACTCTCAAAGTCTTCCTTGTAGATGATTTCAACTCCAGTAATAGCCCCTCCAAGCGGGGCCCGGAAAATGGCTCCAAGTCCTCCTCCAGCTCCGGCCAGTAAAAGGATTCGACGCTCTTTGGCCGACAGGTGGAGCTTGGTACTAAGCCAGGAACCCAAGCCAGCACCTATTTGGGTGATGGGACCTTCCCGGCCGGCACTTCCCCCGCTGGCAATGGTCAGAACCGAGGTCACTCCCTTGATCAGAGGGACAAGAGGGCGCATAAAGCCTTCATTTTGATGAAAGGACCTGGTCATGGCATCGGTCCCGTCAGTGCAGTGATCCAAGGTCTCTATCATATTGTAACGCTGGATTAGCCAGCCGGTCAAAAGTCCCAGGAAGGTGGTCAGGATAGGTATCAACCAGGGCCGATACACTGAGCCGACAGCACCGGTAAATATCTGTTCCCCGGTTGGTACCGGGACATGGACCCCGGCTTGTTTGTGGAGAAAGAAATAGCTGAAGCTCTCAATACCCAGAAAAAAGAGGACGGCAAAGATACCGGAAAATATACCGACCAAAACGCTTAGGAGCATGAGTCGAAACATGCTCACTGATTGATAGGTCTCTTTGGATTCCTGCCACAGATTTTTTAAGGATCGTAAATAATTGTACATATTATGTAAGAGGTTCAGTTTGATTTAAGAGCAATCTTTTGGCCCAGGAGGACAAGTGCGTGAGTTGCCGATATATTCCTGTTTTGGTTGATTTTTTAATTAATTTTGTCAAGAAAGGGATGAATCCAAATCTAGTCATAATACCATCTGTGTCTTTGGAAATGAGGACCAACCAGCAGGAGGTTGTTGGGCAGGGTGGACTGAACAAGCTCCATGGTGCTTCCGAAAAAGATGTCTTTGACCAGGCCGTGTCCAAACAAGCCCATTATGACCATAGAGTCATGGGGTACAGCAAAGAGGTTGTTGGAAAAATTTCCTTGATCGAAAAAATGCCACTTCCTGACATTTTTATTGACTGCATCCAGAAGTCCCCGATCTGCCAGGATTTGTTCGTATTCCTGACGCTCCCGAGACTGGCTGTGGGTGAATATATCCAAGGGCAAACCACTATATTTAGAGACCTTCAGACCGAGCTGCAGTGACTTGATACCATTGATTGAACCACCGAACATGATTGTTATACTATTCCATTTCTTGAAGACCTGACTTGGGATAAGTACAGGGAAAGCTGCGGACAAAAGTATCTTTCTCACCTTGGAGCCGATATGTCCCAGACTGATCTTTGAAGATAAGTCACTTATGGCCCGTGGACAGCACATGAATGAAAAATTTGAAGAAATATCTGGTAAATTGGAGGCTGTGTAGTCTTTAGGCTGATAAAAGAAAGCGGTCATCTTCTGATCGGCCAAGATATTTTCTAAATTTGTCCGAGTATTTTTGAAGTCCTTAAGGTAAGAGCTGTCCAAATCGATTTGGATAGCCTCCTGCTCAAAGTACATGAGGAATTTTTTCTGATCCGGGATGTATATATGGAGTTTAAGGTCAAGGGTCTGAGCGAAATAAATGGATTGAAGCAGTGTTTCTCTACCAAAGGGGGTATTCCTGTAGATATGGAGCATATCTTGTTTCATAGGCTAATCAGGGTTTATAAGGTTTATGCTTTGGTGTCATATTGGCCGTGTTTAAAG
>CAYUNZ010000070.1:11941-13620 GCA_964446205.1 uncultured Desulfohalobiaceae bacterium
GCTAATCAGGGTTTATAAGGTTTATGCTTTGGTGTCATATTGGCCGTGTTTAAAGACTTTCATAAGAATGATATCTCCGGGGATGTCTCAGGGTCCTTTAAGATCTCTTTTGCTTTTGTAATATCCATTTTGATTTGGTTCAAAAGTTCCTCAAAACCGGAAAATTTCTTTTCATCCCGGAGCCTTTGCACAAAGTAAACCCTTATTTTTCTGTCATAGATATCTGTATCAAAATCAAAGATATGGACTTCAACCGAGAGTTCATGCATATCAAAGGTCGGGTTGTATCCTACATTGGCTACACCGGGATAAATGCTCTGCTCACACTCTATCCAGACAGCGTAGACCCCGGTTTTGGGGAACAGCTCGTCTCTTAGTTTGAGGTTTGCTGTCGGTACTCCAAGTAAAGGCCCACCTCTTTTTTGTCCAGCTACAACATTGCCGATAATCTGAAAAAAACGGTTTAATAATGGTCTGGCCTGCCAAACCTGACCGTTTTGAATTAGCTTTCGAATACGGGTGGAGCTGACAATGGAGTTATTCCTATAAATAGGGTCAACCTGTTGAACATGGAAATTGTAATCTTGTCCTAGTTGTCTTAAGAGATGGATATCACCCTGTCTGTCTTTACCAAAGGCGTAGTCGTGACCAATGACCAGTTCTTTAACGCCCAAGCCTTGTACTAGATAGTAGTGGACAAATTCCTCAGCCGACATCCTAGCCATTTCTTTGTTGAATTCAAGGCAAACTATGTAATCTGGTGAAAGTTGGGATATCAGGTCAAGTTTTTGCTCAGTGGTTGTTATAAAGGGAGGTGTCTGCCCTAGAATGACCCGAAGAGGATGGGGGTCAAAGGTAACAACAATACTTTTGAGATCCTTCTCTCTGGATTTTTCCATCACTTTGCTTATCAGGGCCTGATGGCCGATATGAACTCCGTCAAAATTCCCAATTGTTAGACTTGAACCTTGGTTTAGGCATAAACTTAGTTTAGATATATCTTTAACTATACTCATGTTAT
Source organism: uncultured Desulfohalobiaceae bacterium (assembly GCA_964446205.1). Taxonomy (GTDB): domain Bacteria; phylum Desulfobacterota; class Desulfovibrionia; order Desulfovibrionales; family Desulfothermaceae; genus CAYUNZ01. Next base: position 12,963 of record CAYUNZ010000070.1, read on the forward strand.
TGTCCCAAGAAAAAGATTGAACTCCGTTATTGCTATCTGAAAAGTCTTTATCTCGCAACCATGAAACATGGCCTGATTATATGTAATTAACAAGGTAAGTGGAACGAATAAAAGTGGGAGTTCAAAGTATCGGTTATAGACTATCTGATCTTTAGTCATGCTTGAAAAAAGATCTATAATAGATCTTGTCAATTTCTTCAACTTGAGTTAAAAGATTCTTTCTAGCCGAAGTGGTGGAATTGGTAGACACGCTAGGTTCAGGGTCTAGTGGGCAATAGCCCGTGGGAGTTCGAATCTCCCCTTCGGCATAAAATTGAAGACCCCTGATTATTTAAAAATAATCAGGGTCTGTTCATTTCGATGAGTTGGAAGATAGGGATTGATCGTTCTCAATTTAGATTTGACAATTCATTCTAATTTGCAAATTCCGAAATTTTGTAATTTTTGTCAGTTAGTAAGTTGAATTGAGATCTCTAAGTGAGAGTAAGACACCTTACCTTTTTTGAAATTTGACATAAGGTTTTAAATAAGGCAAATTAATTTTGTTTTGCCTTACTACATGCCATTTGCTTTTTTTAGTTAATAATATTATACCTTATATAAGCCGAGGTAGCTCAGTCGGTAGAGCAGGGGACTGAAAATCCCCGTGTCGGCAGTT
>CAYUNZ010000071.1:0-12076 GCA_964446205.1 uncultured Desulfohalobiaceae bacterium
TTTTGTTGTTTGTAACATTGTTGAAAAAAATGGAGGTTCCGAGGTATGAAAATCAAACTTATAGCTTTCAGTTTTATTCTGTGTCTATGCAGTGTTCCACTATGGGCAGGATCACTTGTTATCAAGGGTTCTACAACTGTTTTGCCTGTTGCCCAGAAGTGCGCCGAGGATTTCATGGCAATACATCCTGAGGTTGATATTTCGGTGTCAGGTGGTGGATCAGGGAATGGTATCAAGGCACTTATTGATGGAAGTACAAACATAGCAGATGCCTCTCGATTCATCAAGGGAGAAGAAGTAAAACGAGCTGTGGACAAAGGTCGTTATCCTGTTCCCTTTGGTATTGCTCTTGACAGTATTGTCCCAGTAGTTCATCCCAGCAATTCAATCAGTAACTTAACCATTGCCAAACTCAAAGCTGTTTATGAGGGTAAAATTCGAAACTGGCAAGAACTTGGTGGTCCTGATCGCCCAGTAGTTGTTGTCTCTCGCGACACTTCATCTGGTACCTACGAAGTTTGGGAGGATCGTGTTCTTGCTGGTGGTAGGGTCACACCCAGAGCTCAACTTTTGGCCTCTAATGGAGCAGTGGCTCAAGCCGTAGCCAAAAACAAAAATGCCATAGGATATGTGGGAATCGGTTATTTAAATAAAGACTTGAAAGTTGTTAGTGTTAACGGAGTTGCACCTTCTAAAACTACTACAGCCAGTGGCGAGTATCCGATTTCCAGGACCCTTTATATGTTCACTGACGGCTGGCCACAAGGTGAGACATTACAGTTTATCAATTTTGTCCTGCATCCGGATAAGGGACAGAACCTGGTTGAAAAAACCGGATATGTAGCCAAATACTAAGGTTGGATAAAAATAAAGAGGAGGGTCTGCTGTTAACATTCTAGATCCTCCTCTTTTTGTAATAATTGAGGAAAATATGCTGATTAAAAGGCAAAACAAAGAGCGCTTGATACATTGGGGCTTTTTTTTGGTTGGAGCTACAGCTATTTTGCTTTTGGGACTTATCCTGATTTTTTTGATTGTTGAAGGTGTCCCAATATTTCAAGAGGTCTCAGTCCAGGACTTTATTTTCGGCAAATATTGGTATCCGACAGATGATCCGGCAGATTTTGGTATATTCCCGCTGATTATGGGCTCAGTAGCTGTGACTGCATTGTCTTCGGCTATAGCCGTTCCTTTAGGGATATTGAGTGCCATATATCTGGCCGAGATAGCCAGGCCTAGGGTGAGATCAGTAGTAAAGCCTGTTATTGAGTTGATTGAAGGCTTGCCAACCGTAATCATAGGTTTCTTCGGCATGGTCATTATGGCTCCAGTCCTACAGGATGTCTTTGGATTGGCTACTGGGCTTAATATGTTCAATGCCTCCATAATGCTGGCTTTTATGGCTATCCCCACTATCACCAGTGTTTCAGAAGACGCTATATTTAGTGTTCCCAGTGAGGTCAGGGAAGCCTCTATGGCTCTAGGAGCAACCCACTGGGAGACAATATATCGCGTTATACTGCCGGCTTCTCTTTCCGGGATATCTACAGCAGTAATCCTTGGCATTGCCCGAGCTATAGGTGAGACCATGGTTGTCCTTATGGTCGCTGGAGGGGCGGCTATTGTCCCTGAATCCATTTTTGATCCTGTTAGGCCGATGCCAGCAAGTATTGCCGCAGAGATGGCCGAAGCCCCTTTTCGAAGTGATCATTATCACGCCTTGTTCGGTATAGGTTTGGTCCTCTTTGTCTTTACCTTTATCTTTAACCTGATAGCCGACTACCTGGCCCAAAAGCACAAGCAGGTTGGTACGTCAACTCTTTAGCCCTTATTTTTAATTTATAACCAAAGAATCAAGGACAACCGGGGGAGAGGAATTGGAAAAGTCGCGCAGGATCAACCAGTCAATAGCCTTTATTTTTGTTCGCCTGGCAATATATATCAATATACTGGCCCTGTTCATCTTTATTTTCTTTATCTTCAAAAACGGGATAAGTGCCATCAGCTGGACCTTTCTGACAGAGGTCCCCAAGAATTCCATGACCGAGGGTGGCATCCTGCCCTGTATCGTCGGAACTCTTTGTTTGAGCCTTGGCTCGATCCTGGTGGCCTTCCCGGTCGGCGTGGCCACTGCCATATATCTGAACGAATATGCCCGTCCGGGTCCATGGCTCAGACTTATTCGTCTCGGTATCAACAACCTGGCCGGTGTACCTTCTGTTGTCTATGGATTGTTTGGACTGGCCATTTTTGTAACCTGGTTTCAATTCGGGGTCAGTATAATCTCGGGTTCACTAACCCTGGGCTTTTTTATCCTGCCCCTGATTATAGGCACAGCCGAGGAGTCCCTGCGGGCTATACCCCAAACCTACCGGGAGGCCTCTCTTGCTTTGGGGGCAACAAAATGGCAGACTATCTATAAGGTCGTCCTTCCGGCTGCTTTACCTAATATGCTGACAGGGCTTATTTTGGGTTTGAGTAGGGCGGCCGGAGAAACGGCCCCGATCATGTTCACCGCAGCTGTCTATTATACAAGGGATCTGCCGAATTCGATCTTTGACGATGTTATGGCCCTTCCCTATCACATTTATGTCCTGGCCACTGCAGGGACACATATCGAACAGACGCGTCCTTTACAATACGGTACTGCCCTGGTCCTGATGGCTTTGGTCCTGGGTATGAACCTGCTGGCCATATTTATCAGATCAAAAATGCAAAAAAGGAAATAGACACAAAGATATTCTTTGATGCGCCTGCAAAAAATATATTTTTACAGCCAGTTTTAAATTTACCTGATAAATGTTCCAATTTGTTACTTTTTGCAGTTGCATCTTATATCTGCTTATCCAAGTTTGCTTTTTTCGGATAATGGTTAGCTGATAACGGATAACAACTCCAAGCTTGATAAGACCAAAATTGGATTGCTATATCTCACTTAAGATATCCGATTATTCCTTTAAAAGAGGTCCTAGAAAATGAACACATCCTACAAGATGAGCTCTGAATCCCTTAATTTTTACTATGGCAATTTTTTGGCCTTAGAAGATATCTCTCTCAATTTTGTCAAAAACCAGGTAACAGCTTTAATCGGTCCTTCCGGGTGTGGGAAAAGTACCTTTTTGCGTTGTCTGAACAGGATGAATGATCTGATTCCCGGAACGCGAGTACAAGGGAAAGTCTTTTTGGACAGCAAAAATATCTACGATTCAAAATTGGATGTAGTCTCTTTGCGCCGGGAGGTGGGTATGGTCTTTCAGAAGCCCAATCCATTTCCAAAATCGATTTTTAACAATGTCGCCTATGGACTAAAGATCAATAAATACAATAAAAGAGAGATTCAGGATCGGGTTGAAGAAAGTCTCAATCAGGCTGCTTTGTTTGAAGAGGTCAAGGACAGAATGGAGGCTTCTGCCATGAGTTTGTCCGGTGGACAACAACAACGGTTATGTATCGCCCGGGCCCTGGCTGTGGAACCAGAGGTTCTGCTAATGGACGAGCCAGCATCTGCTCTTGATCCAATAGCCACCCAAAAGATAGAGGAACTCATTTTTGATCTCAAAGAGAGATATACGATTATCATAGTCACTCACAATATGCAGCAGGCGGCCAGGGTCTCGGACATCACAGCCTTTTTTTATATGGGGAAAATTATAGAGACGGATCAGACAGAGACTATCTTTACCCGCCCTTCAAAACAAGAGACAGAAGATTATATCACCGGTCGATTCGGATAATGGCTCTTTAACCAAAGGAAATGTTGACCGGGTAAGCCTTAAACTGCCTTTTATAATAAGACAGGTCATATTATGGAAGAAAAAAAGATACTCTTAGTCGAGGATGAAGTTGATATCTTGAATCTATTAAAATTTAACTTCCAGAATGAGGGATTTGCTATTTACACAGCTCAGGACGGTGATCAGGCCCTGGAATTAGCCAAAAAGCACCTTCCTCACCTTATTGTTTTGGATCTTATGCTCCCTGGCAAGGATGGCCTGGAAGTTGCTAAAATTTTGAAAAAAAAGTCTGAAACCAAAGAAATACCAATTATTATGCTTACGGCCAAGGGGGAGGAGGAAGACAGGGTCTCCGGCTTTGAGCTTGGAGCTGATGATTATGTGGTCAAGCCATTCAGTCCAAGAGAGCTACTTTTAAGGGTCTGGGCTGTTCTAAAACGGACCAAGAATCTGGCTCCAAAAGAAGATACCTGGGAAAAGGAAGGATTGCGAATAGAATTTGAAACCTATCGAGTCCTGATTAATACTCAGGAGATAGACTTGACTGCCACCGAGTTTCAGCTATTAAGCTCTTTGGTCCGGGCCGAAGGCAGAGTCCTTAGTCGCGAACAGCTTTTGGATCTAGTCTGGGGATATGAGTTCTTCGGTTATGCCCGAACTGTTGACACCCACATGCACAGGTTGCGTCAGAAACTTGGACCTTTTGCTGAATGGATTCAAACGGTTCGAGGCATTGGTTACCGCCTGCGAAAGAGGTAACCATGAAACTTTGTCTTGTAAATGAAATTTATGGAGCTGTGCACCTATGTTGTCATTTTTAAACTTAATCGCATAAACATAAAATTTATTAATTGAGAATGTCACTAAAAATAAGATTGTTGATCACTTTTTCTCTAATTGTTGTTCTATCATTGCTTTTGCCTTTCCTATCTTATAGAGATATTTTTCAAAAGACACTGGTTAAAGAAGCTAGAACAGATGCTATGCGTCAATTTGAGAATGTAAAATTTATCTTGAGTAGGGAAAAGGGAATAAACAGTATTAAGAACTTAACTGAATTATTACAGTCTATTGGACAACAATTAGACCTCAGGATATCTTATATTGGAGTGCAAGGAGAAATATTGTCTGATTCTTTGAAAGGAGTTTCCAGGAACAGGTTTACAAATCAATATAAAAGTAAAGAGATTAGAATGGCTAGAAAGGGGGATATGGTTGTAGTCATCAGATTTGATCCATTGACCAAAGACGATCATATCTTTGTGGCCCAAAAAATGAAGGAAATTGCCGGTGTTCAGTCCGGTATCCTGCGAATATCCATGTCCTACTCATTGATTGAACGACAATTTGATCAATGGAGCAGACAACTCGTAACCATGTTTTTTATTTGTATAGTATTGACCTGTTTTTTTAGTTGGCTTTTTGCCAGACAATTCCAAAAACAAATACAAAAGATAAGCAGTGCTGCCGAGGCTATTGGACAAGGAGATTTCCGGAAGAGAATCAATTTTGATCTAGCCCCTGATTTTATCCCTTTGGCCCAAAGTATTAACAAGTTAGCCAAGAGTATAAAAAAACAGATTGATACAGTATTTGATCAAAAACAAGAGCTTCAGGCCATATTCAATGGGATGAGAGAAGGTGTCCTAGTCTTGGACCAATGGGGACGGGTCAGGAAATATAACAAGGCTATTCACGATATTTTTCATGTTCATTACCCTGTTCAGGGGCTGGAACCGATCGAGTTTGTCAGGAGTCCCGAGTTGCAGGACGCTTACCAAAAGATAAAAAATGATCCAACCGCGGCTTCAAAAAAAATCCTTATTTCAGTCTTAGGTGACTCTTATTTTGACGTTACCTTAATCCCATTGAAAATAAAAGAAAACAGTCAGTGTGAGACCATCCTTGTCTTCCATGATGTCAGTGAGTTGAAAAGATTGGAGCAGATAAGAAAGGATTTTGTAGCCAATGTTTCCCATGAATTACGAACCCCTTTGACATCGATCAAGGGATATGCGGAAACCATTTTGTCTTCCACAAGGCCAGATGAAGAAACTCTCAACTCATTTATGCAGGTCATTCAGAGAAATGCTAACAGCATGACTCAGATGTTGGAGGATGTCCTTCAGCTAGCCAGGCTGGAAGAGGTTCCTGGGAGAGTAGATCTGGAATACGTAAGCCTAAATTTTGCCCTTGTATCGGCCTGGGAGGTTTGTACTCCGCAGGCTGAAGAAAAAAAAATTACTTTGAAAAACAGTTTGCCTAGAAATTGTTATCTGCTTACAGACTATGATCAATTGGTACGGGTTTTGATCAACCTATTGGATAATGCCATCAAATATAGCCCCTGTAATGATGTTGTCAGTGTTTTTGCTGAAGAGAAAAATGATATGTGGTTTGTATCCATTCAGGATAAAGGACCAGGTATTCCAAAAAATGAACAAAAAAGGGTCTTTGAACGATTTTATCGTGGGGGGACACAAGAACTGGGACAGCGGCACATAGGAGGAACCGGTCTAGGACTTTCCATATGTAAACATATAATAGTCCAACACGGTGGCACAATCTGGGTAGAGAGTCCGGTCAAGGGCGAATTAAACGGAACAATCATTCATTTTTGTCTCCAAAAAGGCGACAAAAGAGGTTGAAACTATAGGCTATTTGGTTATCATTGAGTAAGGAGAAAGTATGCAGACGCACCTACAACATGAATTGGAAAAACTTAAAGTAACTTTGATGAAGATGTTCGCCTATACGGAAAAGTCTTTGGAAAAATCTGTCCAGTCCTTGCTCCATAGAGATGATGTCTTGGCTCAAGAGGTGCTAGGAGAAGACAAGGATATAAATAGACTTGAGGTGGAGATTGAAGAGCAGATATTAAATATCCTGGCCTTATGGCAGCCAGTAGCCCGTGATCTACGTTTTGTGACCGGCTGTTCCAGGGTAGCCAATGATCTGGAGCGAATTGGCGATCAAGCCACAAATATAGCTGAAAGGGCTATCTTGCTGAACCAGAAGCCGAGGCTTTCCTTTATGAACGTAGTCCACTCTTTATCTGATGTGGTTACAGGTATGTTCAGGAACGTCATCACTGCCTTTTCAATCAGGGACTATGATCTGGCTCTGTGGGTCTGCCAAGAGGACACAAAGGCTGATGAACTGAATATACAGATTATTCGCCAACTAATTGATTATATGGCCAATGAGAGTATTGTCATTGAGCGGTCGGTTCATACTATCATTACGGCCAATTCCCTGGAGAGGGTCGGTGACCTAGCGACCAACATCGGCGAGGAGGTTATCTTTATTGCCAACGGAATCAATGTCAAGCATTGCCATTCCTTTGATGCAAATTGCCAAGAAGATCAATGACTGAAAGGATCTGTTAACCATGTTTCCCATTCTTCGGTAAAGTGTCAGCGGCAGACGTTCTTGGATTAATGGACCCATTATTCTATATTGATGGAAGGTCGTTTTTGTGCTAAACAAATATATTTGAAGTTCTGATACAACAGAGTATTTGATAAATATTCAATAGCTATTAGCATAATCAAATGAGGCAATCATGAGTAGGAAAAAGAAAATAGAATTTGGAATGAGCAGGGATGAATTAGCCCATTTCCTGAGGACAATTGCTGATTGTGTCGAGCAGGACAAAGAAGCCTTGCCGGAATATGATATTGATCTATCCGGATATAAGAAATTTAGAGTTAGCTTTAAAAAGTATTTTGACTCTATGGTTGTCAAATGTAAGATTAGATACAATGAGACAGAAGAAGAGGAGTATGATGAAGATACTGAATACCAGTATGAGATATTGAAACAGAGAATGAAAACTTATTTTAGGGAGATGCAAGAGAGTGTAGAGGCAAAATCGTTTCCTTCCAGAGAGATTATGTCTGTTTTTTTAAAGGATTCAAAGACAATGATCTCTTTTAGTGACTATGGGGATGAAAGGGGATATATTGAATACATGAAGGCTTGTAATGAGCTTAAACAGGCCTATTATAATGAGGATCTGAGTGCCATGAGTAGAAAATTAAATGACCTTGATCAATGTAAAGATCAGTGTCATGATAAGTTTAAATAATCAAATTAGTTACATTTATGGTGGCTGTATTGAAGAACACTACTAAATGTCCGAGTACTTTCCCCAATAAAATACCGGATGAAGTAACAGAACATGACCAAAATCTTTTTTTTGACATTACTTCTGACAACATTTCACCGGAGCAAAGAGAACAACTCCTCAATCCCCCAAATATATTTCCTTATCAAAAAGATGTTCTGGCTATTCACTGGCATCCGGAATTTGTCCCTATCGAACTGGCTATCGAACGTGTTAATATCATGTTCCCCAATCGAAACAAGGAACTTATTATCCCAACTCAGCACAACGAAATCTTTTCCTATAAAGGATTTAGCGGGGTTGAAGTTGATTGTTATTCACAGGGATTTAATCAAAAGGTTCAATTATTGTTGCACTTTGAAGAAAAAAAGGTCCGAAAGGCCCATGTATTGAGAGCAATGATCGAGCATACCCGGAACTATAGATCTTCTCAACTCTTTCAATTCATCCGTAGCATTACTCAACCTAACGAAGAGGTGCTTCAATCTGCGGCCAAAGAGACAGGGGCAAATGAAGAACTGATTCAGTTTGTAAGAATTTATGTCCGAAAAATCGATTCCCTCCTGGATATGTATCTGGACAATCTGCGGAGAGATATGGTCAAAAACAAGCTCCTGCGAAATTTTTTCGATGCCCTTCGTCCCGATTATGGAGATCAGCTTATCGATCGGGTTCAGGCCTTTTTGAAATCTATAAAAAAGCAGATCAAGTCAAATTTTTCCCTTCACTATTTCTATCGAACCTCTGAAATTATCGAAGAGGCCAGATCGCATGGGGCCGGAATTGTCGTTCCTCATCCGGAGCAGTTTTGGCCTATCCTACTAGCTGGGTATGATGTTGACGGTTATGAGGTTTGGAATCCTCAATCTCAAAGGTATACCGACTTTCTTGTATCTGTGGTCAACCGCAAAAATGCAGACCGAGATGTTTCCAAAAGGTCTCTACTTATATTTATGGGGGATGATACACATCTAGGGGAAAAGATCAGAAAGCCTGAATTTCAGGATAAGGAGAAAGCCGGTCGTGAGATAGGATATCAACCTATTTGGGATGATTTAAATATTCGTAAAAAGTTGATTAAAGCCCAGGTCAATATCTCCAGTGTAATTGATGAGTACCGACTGAGGTTGTCAACCTGACTATCACATGAATTTATCTTAGGTGGTGATTATATATGTCCGAGGAAAGGAGATTTGCCTATGAGTCTTTGCAGGATAGCCATTCGATTCAGATGTTTCTCAAGTCTCTTGAAGAGGGTTTCGAGAAAGGTACTCTTGTTCTGCAGTCCAATGAAGACCAGCTTGAATTGAGTCCATCAAATCTTGTCAATTTTTCCATAAAGGCCAAAAAGAAGAGCGATAGCTGCAAGATTCAAATAAAAATTGAGTGGAAAGACAGTGAAAACAAATAAACAATAAATCCTTAATTACGGTTTCTTGTTTCCCATTCTTAAACAGGAAACTGTTCATGGTTCTAGGATTCCATAAAAGGCTTGAAGCAAAATGGCTCAAGAAGGACTTTGATTCGTTAAAAAGATCATGAATGATAGATTTTGAAGGCATAAACGAAAATTTTCAGTTTCTGGTTATTGAGGTCAAAAACCAGATCTATAATACTTTTGACTACTTAAACTCTCCGGAACCGGAACAGTGTGACAAAATTGTCTCCCGAGATGATTATATCGATAACTTAAAGAACACGATTGAGAATAAATGCTTCTTCCACTCCTTTACCAGTTCAAAACTTTCCAAAAAGGAGATAGATGGCCTGCGGGCGATTCACATAATTTCCCTTAATCTAGAACGTATTGCCGATTTTTGTGTCAATGTAGTCCGTCAGGTATATTATCTGACCCAGTATAAGCTCCTTTACTCCTTCAACTATGAAGAGATGCTAACCGAGATCGTCTCTGGGATTATAGAGATAGTTCCAGCCCTTAAAGAAGAGAACCTCTCTAAGGCCTTGACTATTTGTAGGACAGAGAACAATCTGGACAGTATGTACAAAAGTCATTTTGACCGTATTTTGGAAGAAATGCCCCATGGTAATGCCCCAACCGGGGATTATATCACCATTCTTTTTATAGTCCGCTATTTGGAAAGAATAGGCGATTCCCTATTAAACATTGGTGAGGCCATACTGTTTGTCATCATTGGGGAAAGGATAAAGATAAATCAATTCCAAGCCCTGCAACACACCCTTAACGAATCTGGGTTTACAGGTTCTTTTGATGAAGTTGATCTACAACTCATTTGGGGCACTCGTTCCGGATGCCGGATAGGCAGATTGGAAAACAAGGAGCAAGGTGCTCCCAATGCCCATAACAGTGTCTTTAAAGAAGGAACACTGAAGAAGATCAAAGAAGAAAAGGAGTGTTTGCAATCATGGCATGATATCTTTCCAGGAATTGTACCCAAGGTCTTTAGTTATTATGAAGAGGATGAGGACCGGGCCTCGCTCTTGCTGGAGCTTTTACCCGGTTGTACTCTGGATGAGATTATTGTTACAGCGGATCAGGACATCCTTAATCAGACCTGTGAGGCCTTAGAGCAGATCTTGACAAGTATTTGGAAAAAGACCTTGACAAGATCTCCATGTCCAACCAATTACATCAATCAATTACAGGACCGCTTTGATTCAGTCCAACAGATTCACCCCCAACTAATCAGAAAACATCAGTACATTGGGCGGATCAGGAGTCCTTCCACCCAAGAGCTACTCCAAAGATGTCAGGAGTTCGAAAAGACCATCCAAGCACCTTTTCAGGTCTTTATCCATGGTGATTTCAACATCAATAATATTGTCTACAATCATGATCAACAACACATCCATTTTGTTGATCTTCATCGTTCAAAGTACTCTGATTTCATTCAGGATATATCTGTCTTTCTTGTCTCCAATTTCAGGATCCCTGTCTTTGATATCGGAATTCGAAAGAGACTGAATTGGATTGCCCTTCGTTTTTTTGAATTTAGCAAGGATTTTGCCTATGAGCATAGAGATGACAGCTTTGAATTGCGTTTGGCTCTGGGACTAGCTCGTTCATTCTATACCTCGACCCGGTTTGAATTGGGAGATGCATTCTCCAGGGAGATGTACCTGAGGGCTCATTTTCTAATGGATGAACTCTCATGTTATATTCAAGGGTCCCGCAAGAGCTTCAAATTTCCTAAAGAGATCCTAACCTATTCATAGTCACTTGTCTGAGGTTAAAAAAGGTTAACAATCATGGTCAAGATCGGGGTAGTTGGAACTAAAGGAGGCTGGTCTTCGGAACGTTTGGCCGATGCTGTAGAAGAACAGACAGGCTGGCGAATGTTGATTGATATGGACAATGTCTGTCTTGATCTCTCGGAGAAAAAAATATGGTTCCAAGACATTGATCTTGGCCAGCTGGACGCCCTGATGATCAAAAAGATTGGAGCACGGTATTCACCTGATCTTCTGGACAGACTGGAGCTTTTGCGATTTGTCGAGGAACAGGGGGTCAAGATCTTCTCCTCGCCGCTTAATGTTATGCGAGTCGTGGATCGTCTCAGCTGTACAATCAGCCTTCATTTGGCAAACATCCCTATGCCTCCGACAACTATCACCGAGGACATCTCAGAGGCGGTCAAAGCAGTCAAAAGATATGGTCAGGCCATTTTCAAACCTTTATTCACCTCAAAGGCCAGAGGGATGCAACTTATCAGCAGTGATCAAAATGTTGAAGAGAAACTTACTGAATTTAAAGCATTAAACCCCATGATGTATATACAGAAAAAAATAGAATTAAATGGCCGAGATCTTGGGATTGTCTTTCTTGGCGGTCAATATCTAACTACCTATGCCAGATACAATCATGGCCATTCCTGGAACACAACTACAGAAAACGGTGGGAAATATGGAGCTTATTCTCCTGATCTAAAGAGCATAGACTTGGCTTATAAGGCCCAGGAATTTTTTGGGCTTGATTTCACCTGTGTCGACCTTGTCGAGACTGAAGATGGCCCCTTTGTCTTTGAGGTTTCAGCTTTTGGTGGATTCCGTGGAATAATGGAAGCCCAGGGTATTGATGCAGCCAAACTTTTTACCTCCTATGTCCTGAACCAGGTCAACCATGCTTGATGAAACATTGTTCTTTTGTTCATACCTGCAATATAAAAGGATCTGAATCTAAAAAGGATGGTTACTCTTTACCGAAGAAAAGGGAGCGAATATATATTACCCATAA
>CAYUNZ010000071.1:12176-13581 GCA_964446205.1 uncultured Desulfohalobiaceae bacterium
CAACTTTTTATTATGCGTCTTCAACTTAAAAAAGAGATACAAATCCCTGATCCTTTCAAGCTGGCCCGCTATAGGAAATCCCCTGAGTTCGGTCCAAGGATCCTTTTTTTTAGTGGAGGGACTGCACTGCGTGCATTGAGCCAAAAGCTTATTCACTACACCCACAACTCTATCCATATAGTCACTCCCTTTGATTCCGGAGGTAGCTCAGCCGAATTGAGAAAAGCCTTTTCTATGCCCGCTGTCGGAGATACCCGAAATCGTCTTATGGCTCTTGCTGATCAGTCCTTAAAAGGTAACCCTGAAATTGTTCGTCTTTTTCATTATCGTTTTCCCAAAGAAAAGGAGTATAAAGATATTGTCCTGGAATTTGATAGTATGGTACAGGGTGAACACGATTTGATACGAGATATTCCCGAACCGATGCGCAATATAACTGAGCATTATCTCCTGGTCTTTCAGAGAATGATGCCCAGAGATTTTGAATTGAGAGGAGCCAATATTGGCAATCTTGTTCTTGCTGCCGGCTATTTGGAAAATGATAGACATTTGGACCCGATTATATATATCTATTCCAAACTGGCCGAGATCAGAGGCACAGTACGCCCTGTTACAAACATGGATTTGCATTTGGTGACCGAACTTGAAGACGGTACAGTCCTACCTGGACAACACTTATTAACCGGAAAACAGGTCAATCATATAAATTCAAAAGTCAGGGGGATCTATCTAACTGAAGATCTGAGAACACTTAGTCCTTTCTTGGGCTCTATTCAGGGCAAGATAGAAGAATTGATCCGGGAAGCTGATTTGATATGTTTCCCAATGGGTAGTTTCTTTTCCAGTATTGTAGCCAATTTGCTTTTAGACGGCATAGGAAAGGCAATTAGCCAAAACAAGTCACCTAAGGTTTTTATCCCAAATACCTATTTTGATCCAGAGCTTTACGGCATGACATTGGAGGAACAGGTAAAAATGTTACTGAAGTTGTTATCTAACAGAACATCCGGTGATAATAAGGTCCTGGACTATATTTTCCTGGACAATGATATTACTAGATATAGTGGACAGGTTGACCAAGGTTTGTTTCAAAGGATGGGTGTAAGCCCGCTATTTTTAGATTTTGTGACTGAAGAATCATCGCCACTGATTGATCCTGAACGTTTGTCCCAGGTATTGCTTTCTTTAACATGAAAAGAACGTTTATGGCCTACAGGATTTTTTTCTGTTCCAGGCCATAGGCCATACTTGACTTGACCTACCTTCCTCTCTTATAGACTTCTTTTCCAAAATAAAGATTACCCTGTTTGGCTCGGTTAATATTTATGAGCATTAAACTATTCAAGAAGCTAATAAAATGATCTCAGATGGTGATTTAGTCTATTTGGTCAGTCCAAAGGGTAAA
>CAYUNZ010000072.1:0-13489 GCA_964446205.1 uncultured Desulfohalobiaceae bacterium
CCCATGAGCATAGTCTAAAGCTTAAGTATTTCAACAAGAACCATTGCTATAAAGATTCTGCAAGAGCTCCCTACCTCCTGTATCCAAAATACGACGAGCTACATTCGCTCCTATTGTCTCAGCCTGTTCTATCCCACCCTCAGCCCAGTCTTTAATAATGGACTGCCCTTCAACATCAGATACAAATCCCTGAAAAGAAAGACTGTCATTACCTTCATCGCTTATAGCCAGCCCTCCCATTGGAACTTGACATCCTCCTTCCAAGGTGAAAAGAAAGCTCCTTTCTGCCTTGATTTCTGATCTGGTCGGAGGATGATCCATAAATTCCAGAAGCTTTTCGATTCTAGAATCATCCTCCCTGTATTCAATCCCCAGGGCTCCTTGACCAATGGCTGGAAGGAAGTCAGGAGGTTTTAAGGAAAACATGGCTGGGGCTTTAAGACCCAATCTTTTTAAACCGACAGAGGCTACAATAATGGCATCAAATTGACCCTCTTCCAGTTTACGAATACGGGTATCTAGATTACCTCGTAGATTCTTGACCTTTAAATCCGGTCTCAAAGCCAAAACTTGGGATCTTCTCCTTAAACTGCTGGTCCCGACTGTACTTCCAAAGGGCAGGTCCCACAGACCAGGGAAAAAAACACTTAATAGACTATCAGTAAAATCATCGCGGACAGGGAAAACCCCTAAGCATAGGCCTTGAGGCAGTTCTCCGGGCAGATCCTTCATGCTATGTACGGCCATGTCAGCCTCCTTAGCAAGCAAGGACTCCTCTATCTCTTTGACAAACAAACCCTTTCCGCCAAATTGGGCTAAAGGGAGATCAAGGATTTTATCCCCGGAGGTCTTGATTATTTTTAGCTCTGTTTCAACCTCTGGACCATAATGGGTTTGAAGCATATGAGCAATAAATTCTGCCTGCCATAAGGCTAATTTACTTCCCCGAGTAGCAATAATCACTTTTTCCTTCATAATTTGTCCCAAGATAATACTGATCTATGCCTAACTTTAGAAGGTCAAGTCAAAATTATAGGTCAACATTCTTAGTTCCAAGTTCACACAACATTTTCCTAACCACAAGCTCTTCTATATAAGATTAGCCAGTCCAACTGGCATCCCCTAATGGCAGGTGGAACAACTCCCCCCGCTACAACCTGAACATCCCCCTGATAGATTGGGCATATCTCCTAAAGACTCACCACCGGGAACCTTTGAAAGGCAGCTAGAAATGAGCTTATGTATATATTGGGAACCACATTTGGGACAATTGATATCTGTTTGATTGCCCCAAACAAGCTCTTCAAACTTATGAGCACATTGATCACATGCAAATTCATAAATAGGCATAGGACTTTCTCCTTGTTAAAATCATTTATTTGCAGTAAAAAATACCTGTCCATTATAAGGAACATGCCCTAACGAGCACAACCAAGCATGAAAGAAGACGTCGACCGTTCACCGTGGACTGTAAACCGAAGAGCCTAGAATAAAGGGATAGTTTGTTAACATCTTCGTCTTACGGTTCACAGTTCTCGGTTCACATTCTTTTCATGCTAAGATATAATACTTTACCATTCGCTTCTTGATTCCGATTCTCATCTGGGATAATTTTTGGCTCATAGATAGAAGTAATATCTTTTTATTTGCAAATTATAAATAAGGTTGTAGCTGGTCTACCGCCTCAAAAAGAAAATAGTCTACCAAGCTACACAACATATGTCCGGCTGAGATGTGTACTTCTTGAATCAAAGGGGTTTTTTCATGCTTGACTTGAATAAGGTGATCACACAAGTTTGTCATCTGACTCCCGTCTCGGCCTACTAAAGCCACTCTCATGATGTTTTTCTCAGCTGCAATATTTAATGCTTTAATAACATTAACACTTTTCCCGGAGGTCGAGATAACAATCAGAACATCCTGATCCAGAGCCAATGCTTTCATTTGCTTGCTAAATATTTGATCAAACGAATAATCATTACTTATTGCTGTAAGTACTGAAGAATCAGTAGTCAAGGCCAAAGCCGGCAGAGGGGGCCTCTCCATCTGAAATCTAGAGACAAACTCTGCTGCCAGATGTTGGGCATCGGCTGCACTCCCTCCATTTCCACATAGGATAAGCTTTCCGCCTTGGATGAAACTGACAGCAATTGACTTGGCTATCTCTATCAATTTATCCTTATTCTCCTTGAAAAAATCAGTACGTAACAAAACACCTTGACGGGAATAATCCTCAATCAGCGAGATTGCATCTTGTGACATATTACAAGACCTCAATTTCTCCATTAGCTTTTGCCCAAAAAATACATATGATAAATACAGTAATAAACTCTAAACAGTCATTAAAAACTGAGAGGCCGTTCAATACCCAAAAAGAACGTATCATTTTTATTGGCCAGCCTGGCTCCGGTAAGAGTACCTTGGCTAAAAACCTAAGCCAAAATCTAGGATGGCTATTTATTGACTCTGACTCCCTCTTAGAGGCCTGGTATGGGGTTGAGCTTGAAAACTTAAAGAACAATCTAGGACTGACAGATTTTCTCAAAGCCGAAGCAAACATTATCCTATCTCTTGATGTCAACAGGTGCATCATCGCCACAGGGGGGAGTGTTGTTTATAGTCAACAAGCCATGCAATATCTGAAAAATATAGGCCTTATCGTCTACCTAAAGATAGACTACCAGACTCTTGTTCAAAGGGTCTCTCGTCATCCTTATAGAGGACTTATAATCCAGTCGGGTCAAAGATTGATCGACATCTATCAGGAAAGAACACCTAAGTATGAATTTTGGGCTGACTATTGCCTACAAACAGATCACTGTCCTATTTCTCAGTGCATCCAGAAAATTAAGGATTGGTATAATGACCTCATCGCCCCAAAAACAAACCAGGGTCTTTGATAGATTATCCGAACTCTATCAACGAATGGAAGAGAATTATAATTACATTGCCAGACAATTGGGACTATCTTGCTCTGACTGTAAAGACAACTGCTGTGTTAGCTATTTCCAGCACCACACATATATCGAATGGGCTTATCTCTGGGAAGGGCTTAAGACATTTTCTCATGACAGGCAAAAAGTCTTTTTGGACAGGGCTAAGACCTATATCAGGGAAAGCCGAGACAAGCTGAACCAAGGTCTTAAACCTGAAATAATGTGCCCTTTAAATGAAAACGGGCTGTGCCAAGTCTATTCACATCGGTTAATGATCTGTCGACTTCATGGTATCCCCAATAAGGTGTCTATGCCAAATGGCAAAGCACGTCATTTCCCAGGGTGCCATATCTGCCAAAAATTGACAGCCTATATGGACAAAGTTCCGGTTTTGGACAGAACAAACTTTTATTATGACTTGGCCAGTCTGGAAAAGGATTTCATCAAAAAATCATCTAAGACAAATTCCAGGGTCAATCTTACAATAGCAGAGATGTTGGTCAAAGGACCACCAGTAGTCTAAGTTGCATCAAGCCCTAACATCGACTTATACTTAAGACAACGACAATCATTGTCCAAAAATACAGCTAAGATTGGAGTTATATTTATGAGAAAAGCAGATAATAACCTTTTGATCAAGCACCTTAGTGGCTTTTTACTTGTCCTTTTTCTGATCTCAGGCTGCAGTTACCAGAGTGTGCGCCATCTACAAAGACAACGATGGAGCTTGAACACAACTAAAACTCTGGAAATGAAATATTTGAAATTCAAGTACAACTGCAAACAGCTTGACTCTCATCTTCGGGTCGCTGGAACAGCCTTCCCTAAGAAAGAGGTTATCCCTGAATGGGCAAGTTGGACCAAAGAGATTTGGCTTGGTGTCTATATAAGCGATCAAAACGCCAAAGTTATAGCCAAAGAGATCCATGTCCTTGCACCTAATAAATTTAAACCAAACCAGGGGTTTAATTTTCAGATGGCCCTTGAGCCACACAACATGGGCTCTCCAGGCCCCCTGTTTATAACCTTTGGCTATCGTCTTGTTCTAACTGATCACAAGGTCAAAGACTCAATCCATCAAAAGGGATGCAAGGCTTTTTCCGAAAAGGAAAAGGTCTTTTTCGCCAGTGAATCTGCCTTGACCAAATTTTAGAGAAATATAAAAAAATATAGTTTTTACTGTCACAAAACGAATAAGCATCATTTATAGCGATAAACTATACGTCCTCTGTTCAAGTCATAAGGCGAAAGTTCAACCTTGACCTTATCACCTGGCAAAATACGTATATAATGTTTCCGCATCTTTCCAGAGATATGACCCAAGACTTCATGACCATTTTCCAGCTCAACCCTAAACATGGCATTTGGCAATGCCTCTTTGATAACACCCATAACTTCTATTGATTCTTCTTTAGCCATAATTTTCCTTAGTTGTTTTAAGTGGTTCTCCTAAAACCTCCTGATATATAACTGATAAGAAATTTCGAGCTGTACAATCTCTTTATTAGCTGTAAAACTTAGACAGTGGCCTATGTACTATTGACTAGAGGAATAACAACTAAGAGAAAAGCTCCATTCTATCTTCTAACGAGTTTTCATCCGGAAACTGCCCTTTTTCCGTTTGACTGCGTCAATCTGCAAAACTATTCGTCAACGTATTAAGATACGCCTCCTCATAATTTCTTGATTTCCTTGCCAAACGAAAAAAAATCTGGTTTCCGAATTGAAAACTTGTTATTTTCATATCCGGAAATTAAAAATTTCCGGATGGGAACTAACGAGCAACAGCAAACATTTAGTCAAAACTATGGACCTAATTTAGATATAATGCCATTGGACATGGATATCTTTGTTGTCATTGACCTCTATAGCAGCATAACTTTTAAGTCCGTCTTTCGGGAGTCGAAAGCTGCCAGGATTTACGACATGAACCCCATTATCTGCTTGGAGCCATTCTCGAATATGAGTATGTCCGAAACATATGAGATCAACCTGTTCATCAAAAGCTTCAAGGAGAGATTGAGGTCGATTCCAAAGGTCAATATCATGACCATGGAGAATACCGGCTGTCACTTGTTCAAAAGTTATGATCTTCTTTTCTGGTAAGAAATGAGACCAGTTCAGACTGTCCATATTGCCCCTTACCGCATGAAAGTCGGCATGGCTTTGGCCAAGATAGGACCATACTGATTCATTAATGAAATCTCCACAATGCAAAACAGCATCAAAATGAGAAAAACCGTTTTCTACTTGCTGCACCAGCAAACTATCTGGTGACGAAAGATGGGTATCTGAGACTACGGCAAGTTTCAACAAAGCCCCTCCTTAAATAAGATCAGTACAATCATTTCCTTTTGGAGATTGACTAATTTTTGGCCAATGATCGAGGTGTTATATGAAATATACATTCAACTATCAATGGTGCCGAGATGTTACTCATGGCCTGAACAAAAGGTGCAGACTCATAAATAAGCTGAGAAACAAATTCTGCTAATTGAAAAGAACCATAGAGTTCCTTTATCCAAAGGGAGGATATAGTTCCATCGGTATTGACTTTCAAACATAGCTCAACATGTCCAACGCTCGGCGGCCTTGACCTGTGCCAGAAAGGACTAATCTTATTTTGAATAGATTTCAAGATATTATTTCTTAAACCTCTCTTAATGTGATAATTGCCTAGAACTGGACCAACGCCTCTCATACTAAAAGGGGAGCCAGACTGTAACCTCTGAACCTTATCCAGTCCAGAAACAATATCAAAGGAGGCTTTTTTTTCTTTTACCTCATGAACAAGCTGATTTTGATAATTCTGTTTATTGAGGGTTGCTTTTGAGACAAGCTCAATAAAGAAATCATTCCTGTGGTCATTAACTCCTACAAGATCCTCTTTTACTCCCCAACTAATCAAAATCAGCCCGTGCATTAGGGCTGAAAAAACAACTCCAACAAGAAGATAGATCGGATATTGGCATTTCGGCCTAATCTTCAATAATATTCCCTTGTTATTATCTATCAGCCACCGGCCAAATCTTAGTCTTGTTCATCTTGCCCATTTCCACGAGACCACCACTCCTGATTAACCCCTTTAAACCACCAATCAGTATGATCCGTACTTAGAATTGCTTGGGCCAATTCCTTAGCAACTTCAGTACGCAACCTATCAAGAGCATGTTTCAACCAACGGGGAGCGTATGGATTGCCTAAATCTTGTTCCTCTTTAAGACTCAAAATGAGGTCAAGCTGATCTGCATCTTGGGCCAACGAAGCCTCAATCGTTTTTACCCCTTCTAATTCCCTATAAAGAGGCATGATTGCCTGATCTAGTCCAGTACCTGACAATGCATCTTGAAGAGCCTGCTCAGGCAATGAGGAACTGTAGATCCTATTTACATAGTTCATATCCCCAATTCTTGCCTCGGCCAAATCGTGAAACAGACACATAACAACAACCCTAGTCCAGTCAAGACCAAGTCTTTTAGCCAAAGAAAAACCGATTACTGTTGTTCTCAAAGAGTGATCAGCCACACTCTCCTGACCACTACCCAAAAATTGGTACCCTGTCCGAGGGGTCTTCCTCAACATACCTACTTCGAAAAGGAAGTTAGCTAGATTTTTCATAGTCAATATCAGAGTTTCCTTTTATAGTACTCCAATTTTGGTTTTCTAAAAATCTGGTTTAACGATTGGTCACCAGATCTTTTCCCTTTTTTGCTCCAGGCTTTTAGCAAAATCTATAACAATAAGAAGTATAGCTAGTAATGGTCAGCTGGTAAAAGCAAACTTGGATGGCTATATATAGCCAAATACCAAGTATAAAAAGTTGACCTCAAGAGGTATAATCCGCATTAATCCGGATATAATCGTAAGTCAAATCCGATGTAAGCAAAGAATATTCATGGAAACCATGATTTAAGTCTATAGTCAAGGCGATATCTTTCTTTTGGATATAAGGTTTAATAATTTGCTCAATCCCGTCACCTACAGGCTCTCCATTAAGAAACAACGGTATTCCGGCAATAAATACAGAAACCTGTTCAGGTTCAAATTCAGCGGACGAACGTCCCAAGGCTGCAACAATGCGTCCCCAATTGGGATCTTCTCCAAAAAATGCTGTCTTAACCAATGGTGAATGGCCAATACATCGGGCTGCTGACTCCGCCTGTTCCTGACTTTTTGCCCCGATAATACTTATGGAGACCACCTTTGTCCCACCCTCGGCATCCTGTACAATCATAGCGGCAAGATCCTGACAGACCTCTTGGACCATAGTTTCAAAAATATGTCTGTTTGAAGCCCCGATCTGGACTCCACTCTTTGCATTGGCCAAAGCCAAAAGACAATCATTGGTACTTGTATCCCCGTCAACTGAAATACGATTAAAACTTTTATCAGCTGAGTCCTCAATAATTTTCTGCCAGATTTTGCGATCAACATCCGCATCTGTAAGTATAAAGGCTAACATTGTAGCCATCTGAGGACATATCATTCCAGCGCCCTTGGCCAGACCAACAACTCTTATCTCTTGCCCATTGATGTGTTTCTGTCTCCAAGCGATTTTAGGAAACGTGTCAGTTGTCATTATCGCCCTTGCAGTATTCAAAAGGGCCTTTTGATCTATTTGTTGAGTGAGCCTGGATATAGCGTTTTGAAAAGAAGTCATAGGGAGATGATCCCCTATAACTCCGGTCGAGGCCGGTAATATCTTTTGTTCAGAAAAGCCAAAATGTTCTCCAGCCCAGATCAAGGTCTGTCGACAATTCTCTATGCCTATATTACCTGTACAGGCATTAGCCTGTCCTGAATTTATCAGCAAACCATGGATCAAAGTGTTATTATTCAAATACTCACGAGCTACAATCACCGGGGCTGCCTGAAATCGATTTGTAGTCAGGACACCAGCAGCTACAGCGCCTTTATCTGAACCTATGAAGGTCAAGTCCTTTCTATGTGCATATTTTAAACCTGCCTCTACAGTAGCAAAAAAGTAACCATGAGGTATAGGTATCAATTAATTTCTCCTTTTTACAACTATCTGCCGCAACAACGCTTGTATTTCAATCCACTCCCACAGGGACATGGATCGTTGCGTCCAACCTTTGGCTGTTTACGTTTATATGGTTGAGGACTCTCTTGAGTTTCTTCTCCACCAAAGAGTTGGATGTTTTGTTGCTCTTGATGTTTTAGGCTTTCTTCAGAGGTGTCCTGAATCCTAATATGACATAGGGACTTTAGGGTACTCTCTTTTATAAGCAATAATAGTTCTTGGAAATATTCAAAACCTTCCCGTTTGTATTCATGCCGAGGATCCTTTTGACCATAGCCACGGAGTCCAATACCTTCTTTTAAATGATCCATATTCAGCAGGTGCTCTTTCCAATACCTGTCCAGGCTTTCCAAGAGAAAGAAACGCAGGATCTCCTGAAAATGTTCACCGGTATTTTGTTTCAATTCCTCAAGGATCTTAGCGACTCCCTCTTTGACCTCTCCCTCAGAAGGGAAAGTGGACAGATCAAGTACCCGGTTCAAAGCAAAGACTTCTTCCAATCTCTTTCTGAACATCTCATGAGTTTCAGGGTCTACTTCTTCTTTTCCTTTTTTCTCCAGCGGGGCAAACATCTCCTGAACGATATCGTCAACAAAACCGTAAATTATGCTCTCAAGGTCCTGACTTTTCATCATTTCTCTGCGTTTGGCATAGATTACTTCTCTTTGTTGATTCATAACATCATCAAACTCAAGGAGTTGTTTTCTGATGTCAAAATTTTGCTCCTCAACACGCCTTTGTGCATTCTCAATGGCTCTAGAAATCAACTTATTCTCAATAGCTTGGCCCTCATCTACGCCCATTTTGTCCATTAAACCGTAAATCTTCTCAGAACCGAATATCCGCAAGAGATCATCATCCAAGGCAAGATAAAACCTAGAACTCCCAGGATCTCCCTGCCTACCGGAACGACCCCGTAACTGATTGTCAATCCGTCTACTCTCATGCCGCTCTGTTCCTAAGATATGAAGTCCTCCAACCTCTCTGACACCTTCGCCAAGGACAATGTCTGTCCCTCGCCCGGCCATGTTGGTAGCCAATGTTACCCGGCCAAGCTCGCCAGCATGAGCGATAATCTCTGCTTCTTTCTCATGATGCTTGGCGTTCAAGACTTCATGAGAAATATTTAATTTTTTTAATTTATTAGCAATAACCTCTGACTTATCAATTGAGGTTGTCCCAACCAAGACCGGTTGTCCCTTGTGGTGCAGTTCTTCAATCTCTCTGACTATGGCCTCGTACTTTTCCTGTTGAGACATATAGATTACATCTGGATAATCATCACGAATCATCGGTTTGTGAGTCGGTATGACAGAGACTTCCAAGTTATAAATCTCTTTGAACTCTACAGCCTCTGTATCAGCTGTCCCGGTCATTCCGGCCAACTTATCATAAAGACGAAAATAATTTTGGAATGTAATCGTGGCCAAGGTCTGATTCTCTGCCTCCACCTTAACCTTTTCCTTGGCCTCCAATGCCTGATGAAGGCCATCACTATAACGCCTTCCAGGCATAATTCTGCCGGTAAACTCATCAACTATAACCACCTGTCCATCCTTGACTATATAGTCGACATCACGCTGAAACAGGCGGTGTGCTTTCAAGGCTTGAAGGATATGATGCTGGAAATGAATATTTTTGGGGTCAAACAGATTGTCCAGGCCCAATATGTTTTCACATTTGATCACCCCTTCTTCTGTCAAAGTAACTGATTTGACTTTCTCATCAATATTGAAATCATCTTCTTTCTTCAAACTGGGCACAATCTGATTGATCTGCTTGTACATGGTCGTTGAATCATCAGATGGCCCGGAAATGATAAGAGGAGTCCTGGCTTCATCAATCAGTACAGAATCAACCTCGTCAACGATTGCATAATACAGCTCTCTTTGGACTAACTCCTCAGGATAAAATTTCATATGGTCCCTTAAGTAATCAAAGCCAAACTCATTATTCGTGCCATAGACTACATCGGAATTATAGACCTCCTTTCGCTGCTCATCGTCCATATCATGCTGAATCGAACCGACACTCAAACCCAGAAAGTTATAAATCACACCCATCCATTCCGCATCACGTCGGGCAAGATAGTCGTTGACCGTGATCACGTGAACGCTTTTTCCGGTTAAGGCATTTAAAACAATCGGCATAGTGGCTACTAAAGTTTTGCCTTCACCAGTCTTCATCTCGGCAATCTTACCTTGATGAAGGACTATGCCTCCAAGGAGTTGGACGTCAAAAGGTCTTAACCCGAGCGTCCTCCTCGAAACTTCCCGGACCAGAGCAAAGACCTCGGGCAAAAGGCTATCAAGCTGGCGCCCGTTTTGAACCTCTTGACTCCATTGCTGAATCTTGACTGGAAAATCTTCATCCTTGAGCTTCTCCATACTAGTCTCAAAGCTGTTTGTTTCCTGGACCCACGGTTGTAATGTCTTTAAATATCTATCATTTTTTGAACCAAACATCTTTTTGGCCAAAATATCAAACATTCTATCACCTCATTAGCAAATAATCTTCAGATCATATTTAGTACTCGGACAAAAACTCACCCACCTACTTCCTCGCTGCAAAATTTTGAAATCCTCATGTATTAATATACACTGCGATTTCAAAATCTCTTGCTCCTCGTATCTGTGCAAGTGTACGTCCAATCACGATTTTCGGTCAGGTACTATTTAGATGCACCTGCAAAAAAGTAAAAAAAGAGCACATAGCCAGATATTTGATTTTATAACTCTTTGATTTTACTTAAAACTTTTAACTTAAAACTTAATACTGCCTGCAAAAAAGTATTTTTTGCAGGCGCATCTATTTATATCATTATAGATCTAGTATCTCCAACCAATGTCCTACGGACACATGCTCCGGTCTATATCTGGACAATTGGATTACACACCCGCTACAACCGGACAAAAGCTGTGAACATTCATGTTCCAGATAATTCCAAAATCTCCAACCGACAAGACGGGTATACTCAAAACACTCCAGTTGCATTGAACCGCCCAATCCACAACAGGCATCATAAGATTTAACAGGGAAATCAAGCTGATCCTTGCTCTTAAGTAACCATTCCCATAAGTTGTTATGGGAATGGCAGGATTGATGCAGAACAAGACCTTGACTCGGCCTCTGCTCGGTAAATGTCAAATGTAATTGCTGTAGAAAAAAAGATAAAGGGATCAAAGATTGCTGCCACTCTTCCCGCTCACCTTGTTCCCAATCCAAATCATAATCTATATATTTCTGAAGGAAATAAAAGCAGGTTTCACAAAAAATGATGACAGACGGACGGCCCTCTTCCCTCCACCTGTTAAGATTGTAATGACAGACCTTATCTTGTTCTTTCTTTAGCCCTGCCTTGCCTAAAGTAAATCCACAACACATCCACTCAACCCGTGGATGAAGCCTAAGCCCCAATTTCTGAAGTAAAGACTCTGCCTTCGTTTCCCAAAGCCTCTTACCACAACGAGAAATACATCCAGGAAAAACAACTGCCTTGATATCGAATTTAGGGGCCTGTTCCCAATCTATTCTTATCCAGGGATGAATCTGGACACATCTCTTAAAGAGATCGATATGTTTTCTGATAATCTCCGGAACCATCCCTGGTATTGTTTCAGACCACTGACCAAGAACCGGATACATCCAAGGCAAGGCCTTTATGAGCTTGCCCCATACCCAAGAATGCCAATCAAGGGATAGGGCCTTGACCTCAGCCAAAATCCCCGGCAGATCAATTCCTTGGGGACAAACTGAAACACAGCGTTCACACTGTAGACAAAGACTGGAGAATCTTCGGATGGCTTCAAAGGTAAATCCTGACTCATGCTTTAGGAAAGACTGGACAAGGAATGCTTTGGCCCTTGGACTCAATTCCTCATAACCGGTTGCATCAAATAAAGGACAGACCTCTAGACATCGACCACAAAGTATACATTCCTTGAACCTTTGAGGTTTTTTAGAATCATCTTGCTTCATATATCCTTGTAATGTTCTCAACCATACAACTATAGTCAACTGGTCCATACCAGTATCATATCTATATCTTGTTGATATCAATATCCTTTGCCAGGATTCATGATCCCAGAAGGATCAAAACTGTCTTTTATTTTTTTCATTACATTAGTCTCTACATTGCCGATCTGGTGACAAAAATAAGGCAACTTAGTTACTCCAACTCCATGTTCTCCGGAGATTGTTCCTTCTAAGGCAATCACCCGAAAAAGTACCTTATCCAACGCATTTTCAGCTGCAAGCCTATCCTTCTCATTTCCATCATCAAACATAATATTGACATGGATATTACCGTCACCTACATGACCAAAAGTCAATATGGACAAAGAAAACTCATGACCAATCTCCTTGATCTGTTCTATAGCTTTTTTGATTATCCCCCGGGGAACAGTAATATCAACACTCAGCTTGCCCGATCCTAGTCTAAAACTAGCTGGATTGATCATCCTGCGTATATCCCATAACTCTTCTTCCTCAGAAGGGCTCCTACCTTGTTCAAAAAAAAGCGGCTCCATCTCATGCAATAAACTGTTCATCTGTCGGTAATCATCCAAGACTGCGGCCTTTGATCCATCAAATTGAAAAAGTAGCAGAGCCTGGGCATCCTGAAAATCCTTTGAGCCAGTATTATCTTCCAGACATTTTATGACTTGCTCATCCATTAACTCCATGGCCACAGGGAGAATCCCGGTTTTAAATACTTGAAGACACAAGGACATTGCCTCTTCTAAGGTCTTAAACCCAACTAATATGGACAGGCTTATTTCTGGTAATGGTAAGATTTTACAAATAATCTCGGTAAAGAATGCCAGAGTTCCCTCAGAACCAATCAAGAGGCGAGTCAAATCCAGACCAACAACATCCTTACGACATTTACTCCCGGTATTTATCCTTTCTCCTCCGGCCAGCACCGCCTCGATACCTAAAATATAGTCCTTGGTCACCCCATATTTGACGGCCCGAAGGCCCCCGGCATTTGTCGAAACATTGCCTCCGATTGTGGAGATTTTGACGCTAGCCGGGTCCGGCGGATAAAAAAGACCTCTTGCTCTCAGTCTGTCTTGTAAAGAAGCCGTGACAACACCGGGTTCAACTACAGCCAGACCATTCTCTTCATCAACAAGTATAATCCGGTCTAAGAGCAAGGTAGAAACTACTACACCACCTGAATAAGGAACACAGTCTCCGACCACATTAGTCCCTCTTGCCCTGGGAATAATCGGAATTTTTTCTATCTGTGCCCATCTTAGAAGTCCTTGAACCTGCTCCTTACTCTGAGGTCTGACCACTGCCCAGGGAGGGGCAAACAAGCGACTTGCATCTGTTCCAAAAATATAGGCTTCTTCTGTCTGGAAAAGGGAGTTATTTCCAGGGAAAAGATCTTTCAGAAACTGCCTCTGTTCCTTGGAAAGTCCTTTTGTCATTGTCTTACCATCGCACTTCCGTCATTCCGGCGAAAGCCGGAATCCAGAAAAAGAACTGGATCCCGGATCAA
>CAYUNZ010000073.1:0-13406 GCA_964446205.1 uncultured Desulfohalobiaceae bacterium
GATCTGACCATTGAAAATCCCCAGGTCGGAGTGGTTGTCAATGCTATTATTGGAGAAAAAAGGGTTAAAGACTATATAGATGAAGCTATTATTCTCTGTCAGGACGAATTGGAGAAAGCCGGTTATTTTGGACCGCATAACCATCTTACAAGCCTGACCTTTTGGGATATGCGTTATGCCGGTCCGAAAGAAGCTATCTTCCACTCCATATTGAGGACCAACCTTGGTATTACCCATCATATGTTTGGTCGTGATCATGCCGGAGTAGGTGATTACTATGGGGGCTATGAGGCCCATCATCTTTTGGAAGGGGTCAGAGATAAGCTTGATATTACCCCTGTTTATTCTATGAACTGGCTCTATTGTCCGGTTTGTGCAGAAATTACTAGTGAAGGTCTATGTAACCACAAAGACCAACAGCAAAAATTTAGTGGGACCCTTATCAGAAGTATTGTTACTGATGGTGTCAAACCACCCCGTCTGATTATCAGACCTGAAGTCTTTGACAAGGTAATGGAATGTGCTGAAAATTACGGTGAAGGCTCCCCATTTGTCACAGAAGAATACCTTGACAAGAGGAACCCGGTTTTTACTATTGATTCTTTATAATAACGAGTCGCAACTACTCATAAAGAGGAGGTCTTTAATATGGCTGC
This sequence comes from uncultured Desulfohalobiaceae bacterium, assembly GCA_964446205.1. GTDB lineage: Bacteria > Desulfobacterota > Desulfovibrionia > Desulfovibrionales > Desulfothermaceae > CAYUNZ01. The sequence continues at coordinate 657 of CAYUNZ010000073.1, forward strand.
TGGGAAAAATCCCATTTACATTTGGATCAATGAGACTAGATATGCAGAACTGGAAAAAGCCGGCCTAGCTGGATATACTGAAGAGCGTCTGGCTGGATTGAAGGTTCTGGTCGTCTATGCTGATGATGAACAAGCAAAACGCTTTGTCAATGAATTCGGAGCCAAACACGATACCTCAACAACCGGAAGTATCGAACTATTACCCGCTCATATCAAAAACAAGATTTATGAAAAGGTAGTTGAGAAAAACAGCCTTGATGTTATCTCAGATGTCTTAAAAGAAGTGTAGTAATACGCTTCTCTATATAAGAACAATGCAAAAAAACCATCAATTTCGGTTCACATTGAGTTATTCTCATAAAAGCAGAGCCATGACTGCTTGATTATATACTTATTTGAAATGTGTGAACACAACTTATAAACCCTTTGTTTAAGGAGGACAGTATGCCAACGTATGTCAATCCTGAAAAATGTGATGGCTGCAAGGGCGGCGAAATTACAGCATGTATGTATATCTGCCCCAATGACCTGATGATCCTGGATGAAAAAGAGATGAAAGCCTATAACCAAGAACCTGATCAATGTTGGGAGTGTTATTCTTGTATAAAGATTTGCCCCCAAGGTGCGGTTACAGCTCGTCCTTATGCAGACTTTGCTCCTATGGGTGGAACAAGTATACCTCTACGCAGTGCTGAGGATATCATGTGGACCATCCAGTTTCGTAATGGTGAGGTCAAGCGCTTTAAATTCCCTATTCGTACAACAGCTGAAGGTTCCATCAATCCTTTTGAAGGCAAACCTGAGGCAGGTGATTTGGAAGACCAGAAATTATTCAATGAATCCGACTTAAATACTCCAAAAGAGGTCCTTAATAAAAAGATTGAATGTAACGAACCAGACACATTACAATGCTGGCAGGATCTAGCTTGTGAACCTGGCTATGCCAATAGGTAAACTTACGTGAGTGCTTGAACATCAAAATCTTAAACTGAATAAGGAGTAAGGTATGACACTTTTACCAACTAAGGAATCTGTAAAAGGTCTGCCCTTAGCAGAACCAGAAATAGTTGAGCATGAAACTGATGCCTTGATCGTCGGTGGAGGTATGGGAGCTTGCGGTGCTGCTATTGAGGCCGTACGTTGGGGAGATAAACATGATGTCAAGGTCTTGTTGGTTGACAAGGCCGCTTTGGAAAGATCCGGAGCAGTAGCTCCTGGTTTGTCCGCCATTAATACTTATCTTGGCGACAATGAGCCTGACGACTATGTAAGAATGGTCAGAACAGACCTAATGGGCATCGTACGGGAAGACCTTATCTTTGATTTGGGACGCCATGTTGACGATTCGGTCCATCTCTTTGAGGAATGGGGACTTCCGATCTGGGTCAAAAAAGAAGGCAAAAACCTTGACGGGGCTAAAGCCAAATCAGAAGGTTTCTCCCTTAGAACTGGCGCACAACCGGTTCGTTCCGGCCGATGGCAAATTATGATCAATGGTGAATCATACAAGGTCATTGTAGCAGAAGCAGCCAAAAACGCTCTTGGAGAAGAACGCTATTATGAGCGACTCTTTATCGTGAAACTCCTTCTCGACGCCAAAGAGCCAAACAGAGTTGCCGGAGCAGTTGGATTTTCCGTCCGGGAGAACAAAGTTTATGTCTTCAAAGCCAAAGGTATGATCGTAGCCTGTGGTGGGGCTGTAAATGTTTATAGACCACGGTCTACAGGTGAAGGCATGGGCCGGGCATGGTACCCGGTCTGGAACGCTGGTTCCACTTATGCCATGTGTGCTCAGGTCGGAGCAGAAATGACTATGATGGAAAACAGGTTCGTCCCGGCCAGATTTAAGGACGGCTATGGACCGGTTGGGGCCTGGTTCTTGCTCTTTAAAGCTACAGCCACCAATTCCAAAGGTGAAGATTACACCAAGACCAATGAAAACATGCTAAAACCATATCAAGATCGTGGTTATGCCTTAGGTGGAGTTATTCCAACCTGCCTGAGAAACCACATGATGATGCGTGAACTCCGAGAAGGCCGAGGCCCGATCTTTATGGATACTGCCACAGCCTTACAGACAACCTTCAAAGAACTAAATAAAAATGAACAGAAACACTTAGAATCAGAAGCCTGGGAAGACTTCCTAGATATGTGCCCTGGTCAGGCCAACCTCTGGGCAGCAACAAACACCAAACCGGAGGAAAAAGGCTCCGAGCTGATGCCCACAGAGCCCTATTTGCTTGGCTCTCACTCTGGTTGCTGTGGCATTTGGGTCTCTGGTCCTGATGAAGACTGGGTCCCTGATGACTACAAGATCAAGGCTGATAACGGCAAGATCTACAACAGGATGACCACAGTCAATGGTTTGTTTACCTGTGCAGATGGTGTTGGTGCCTCTGGTCATAAGTTCTCTTCCGGCTCCCACGCAGAGGGACGAATGGCAGCTAAACAATTGATTCGATGGTGTGTTGACCATAAGGATTACACACCTACATTGAAGCAATCTGCAGATGAACTTAAAAATGAAATCTACCGTCCTTGGTATGTCTTTGAAGAAGCCAAGATTGAATCCACAGATCCAACTGTCAATCCTAACTATATCACCCCTAGAAACTTCATGATGCGCTTGGTCAAACATACAGATGAGTATGGCGGCGGATGTGCTACCTATTATACCACTTCTGAAGCCATGTTACGAGCCGGCTTTGATCTTTTGAATATGCTTGAAGAGGACTCCAAAAAACTCGGTGCCCGTGATCTTCACGAACTAATGAGATGCTGGGAACAATTCCATCGTCTCTGGACTGTACGCCTGCATATGCAGCATATTGAATTCAGGAAAGAGTCCAGATATCCTGGATTTTACTACCGATCTGACTATATGGGACTAGATGATGCCAAGTGGAAATGCTTTGTCAATTCCAAATATGATCCTGAAAAAGGTGAAACTAATCTATTCAAGCGTCCTTATATCCAGGTTATCCCTGATCCAATGAGTCCGTAATTCGTCAAATACCAAAAGGCCGCAAGCAAGCCTTGCGGCCTTTTTAATGGTCTAAAGACAACCTGTTTGACAACAAACAGGTTGTCTTTAGACCGTTTTTATTATATTGCCATTTTCACTACGTCCATGTAAGCCAAATCTTGATAGCAAAAATTACGCCTAGTGTTAACTTTATATAATTAATACAGAGAATGATCAGATAGCTATATATCGTCCAAATGAATGCTTTTAGCCAGTGAAGTTAAGATCGTAGGGAGGAACCAAATGTCAAAAAGTATTTTAGTCATTGGAGGAGGCTTTAGCGGTATCACAGCCGCCCTTGAGGCTGCTGAGGTCGGGCATGAAGTCTATCTCGTTGAAAAATCACCTTTTTTGGGTGGCAGAGTTATGCAGCTCAATAAATATTTCCCCAAACTCTGCCCCCCTTCATGTGGTTTAGAGATTCAGTATCAACGTATTAAGAAAAATTCCAATGTAAAATGTTTAACCATGGCAGAGATTACTTCTGTTAGTGGTCAAGCCGGCAACTACGAGGTTGCTGTTCGAATTCGTCCCCGCCATACACCCCCAAACAGTGCTGATTTATCTGGATTAGCCCAAAGTCTTAGTCGAAATATCAGCAATGAATTTGAATTTGGCTTAGGGACAAGAAAAGCCCTTTACATGGATGTTCCCTTCGCTTATCCTCATCGTTATGTCCTTGATAAACAAAATATCTCGGAAGAAGACAAAAAGAAATTGACTCAAAGTAAACTTATCGACCTAGAGGAAAGTGAAAAGACCATCACCCTGGATGTCGGCAGCATTATTATAGCTACCGGTTGGAAACCATATGATGTAACCAAATTGACTACACTTGGAGCGGGGAGCATTCCAAATTGTATCAACAACATGCAAATGGAGCGTCTAGCTGCCCCTTCAGGTCCCAGCCAGGGACAAATCCTTTGTCCAGCTGACAATAAGCCACCCCAAAGGGTAGCTTTTGTCCAATGTGCTGGTTCTAGAGACGAAAATCATTTAAATTATTGCTCTTATATCTGTTGTATGGCCTCACTAAAGCAGGCCCAATATATTAGAGAGCAATACCCGGAATCTGAGGTGACCATATTTTATATAGATCTCCGAACACCAGGCAGATACGAAAAATTTGCCCAGCAAGTCCTTGCCGATGAAAAAATAAAAACTGTCAAAGGAAAGGTAGCTGAAGTTGAAGAGGATATCAGGAGCAACAGAGTATGGTTAACAGTTGAAGACGCGATAGCCGGAAATAAGATGCAGGAGTGTTTTGATCTCGTTGTCTTGGCCACAGGTATGCAACCTAGCATTGCCGGCCAGGCCCTGCCTCTGAATATGCCCATTGATGAAGAGGGGTTTATTGTAGGGGGCGAGGAAAAAGGGATCTTTGCAGCAGGTTGTGCCAAAGAACCTTTGGATGTCATGAAATCCGCACAATCAGCAACTGGTGCTGCAATGAAAGCTATCCAAACGGTGAGAGGGAGGTAAACAATGGCCGAGAAAATCGGTGTTTATTTTGACCAAGCAAGCATAGGCCCATTTCTCAATCTTGAGGCCTTATCTGAAAAGGTTCAGAATGTATGGGGAAAGGCATGTCCTGTCGTCAAGATTGAACCTTTTCTGGCCAGCGAGGAAGGCCACAAAACAATCCAAGAGGACATTGATGCCGGAACAATTGACTCTGTTTGTATCTGTGGTTCGTCTCCACGTGTCGATTGGGAACTTTTTGATTTTGGTTCAAATATCCTGGTGGAACGTGCTAACTTGAGGGAGCAGTGTGTCTGGTGCTACTCCAACCCTGATGGCTCTCCTTTAAATCCAAAAGAAGAACCTCCGGAACTACTTCAGGCTATGGCTACAGACTATGTCAATATGTCTATAACCAAACTGCAGAAAACTGAGATTCCAGATCCGGAAAAAGTAGATAGTATCAAGCGTATCTTGATCTTAGGCGGTGGATGGACAGGTTTAAATTCCGCTTTGAGCTGTGCTGAAGCCGGTTATGAGGTAGTACTTTTGGAAAAGGACAAAGAACTTGGTGGCTACACTAAAAATCTCCATATGTCCTTTCCTTTATCTTATCCATTTACTGAATATCAAGAAACTGGAATTGATCAAAAGATCGAAACGGTCAAGGGTAATTCCAAAATAACCGTTTATACTGGCACTACCTTGGAAAAGTTTGATGGTCAGCCTGGACAATTTACTGCAACCATCAATTCATCCTCTGGTCAGGAAGAGATATCTGTTGGATCACTCGTCTTAGCTACAGGATGGCAAGCTCAGGACACAAAATACTTAGAGCCATTCGGATATGGAAAATATCCAAATGTCATAACCTCAATGCAAATGGAAGAAATGGCCAAAAATGGCAAAATTGCCAGGCCCAGTGATGGCAAATCTCCCAAAAATGTGGTCTTTATCCTGGGTATGTCTAAAGTCATGGATAACTTCGCCCAGGAAGAAGAAACAGAAATAAAAAGAAAAGCTGAAGAAAAAGAACAGGCCAAAGAGGAGCAAAGTGAGGAGGAAATAGCTATAGAAGAGCCTTTCGAGATTACCGAATCATACCGTCACTTCTCTTACTCCAATGAAATTACCAGCCTCAATGCCCTCAAACAAGCCAAATATGTCCGAGATTATTTACCTCAATCCATATCCTTCATACTCTACGAACATATGATTGTCCCGGGAATAAATGAACGTTACTACCAATCTGTTCAGGATGACCCAGGCATTATGATGACCAAAGGAGAGGTTAAATCAGTTACCGGTGGATCTAATGACAATCTTATAGTTGCTGTGGAAAACACCTTACTGGGTGAGGATATAGAGATTGAAGCCGATCTGGTAGTCATGCCGACCGGTATTGTCCCAACAACAGCTCATGATCCGGTTATTCAATTGAACTATCGTCAAGGTTTGTCACTTCCTGAATTAAATCTATTTGATGGCTTTGCTGATTCCAATTACATCTGCTTCCCATATGAGACCAGAAGAACCGGTATATATGCCGCTGGATCAGTAAGGCAACCAATGCCTCTTTCCAGATCAATATCCGATGCTCAGGGAGCGGCCCTAAAAGCCATTCAATGTATAGAATCAGTAAATCGGGGTATGTCTGTTCACCCTAGATCTGGAGATTTGACCTACCCCAAATTCAACTTTGTCCGCTGCACACAATGCCGAAGATGTACAGAAGAATGTCCCTTTGGTGCTTTGGAAGAAGATGAAGAGGGCACACCTAAACCCAATATCGCTAGATGCCGAAGATGTGGTACCTGCATGGGAGCTTGCCCAGAACGAGTAATCTATTTTGACAATTATAGTGTCGGACAAACAAGCTCTATGATTACCCAAATCAAAGTCCCTGAGGAAATGAATGAAGGTGGTCCGAGGATCCTGATTCTCGCTTGTGAAAATGATGCTTATCCCGCCTTGGACATGGCCGCTCAAAAGGGTATCAAATGGAGTCCCTATGTACGGATTATCCCGGTTCGATGCCTTGGCTCAGTAAATACTATCTGGATTGCTGATGCTATGGGCAAGGGCCAAGACGGTTGCCTCCTCCTTGGGTGTAAATATGGAGACGACTATCAGTGTCATTTCATGAAGGGTTCTGAACTTTGTCAACGAAGGATGGAAAATATTGGTGAGACACTGGATCGATTGGGGATTGAGCTTGAGCGTGTCCAACAAGAACAGGTTGCGATTGACGATTACTATCTAATTCCAGACATCATCAATAATTTTGTTGATAATATTTTCAAACTCGGTCCGAATCCATTCAAGGGATTTTAGGAGGAATACATATGAGCAAGCTGACTCGTGTTCAACCTGATCTTGATTTCATCAAAGAACTACAAACTATTGGAGGTCAAGATCTCAAAAAATGTTATCAATGTGCCACTTGTAGTGTGGTCTGTCCCCTTTCCCCAATGGATAATGCTTTTCCTAGGAAGGAAATGATATGGGCCCAATGGGGACTAAAAGACAAGCTGGTCGGCGACATTGATATGTGGCTCTGTCATAAATGCGGCCAGTGCACTGAACAATGCCCTAGGGGTGCCAAACCAGGAGAGCTAATGGCTGCCTTAAGAAATCTGGCTTACAGAGACCTTGTCGAGCCTAAGTTTTTGGGCAAATGGATGAGTTCTATCAAGCATCTACCTAAACTCATAGCCATACCGGCGATTTTGTATCTTATTATCTGGATGATCACAGGCAGTATCCATGGGACACCATTCCCTCTGGAACATGGCCAAATCGAATTTGGTCTTATTTTTCCTGGGGATTTTACGATTGACCCTATCTTTGGCTTAGTTGCATTATTTGTTATTTTCTCTTTTTATAAAGGTATTCAAAATCTTATCACCTCATTTAATTCTAAACCTAAGACCTTTGTAGTCGGCTATCACCCTCCACAAAATATCCTATGGAGTATAGTTGATGTCATTAAACAGGAAGTCTTGACCCACAAAAAATGGAAAGATTGTGGACAAGAAGAGTCTGACAATACCAAATTCAAAGGACATCTGCTTCTGTTCTATGGTTTTGTGGCTCTATTTATTGTCACTGCAGTTGTTGGCCTGACACATTGGGGAGGCAAGATCTTTCCAATTTTCGGCATGGAATACCCGATGCCCTTCTGGAATCCGGTCAAGCTACTTGCTAACGCCGGAGCAATCGCCTTAATTATAGGTTTGGTCTTCTTGACCAGAAGACGACTTGAAGATGATGGTAAAGATGAGTCCTCATATTACGATTGGTATTTATTAGGGGTGATCTGGTCCGTCGCCTTGACCGGTATATTGTCCGAACTTCTGCGTTGGAGTGGAGTAGCCGGACTAGCCTATCCAATGTACTATCTACATCTTATTTCGGTATTTATGCTCATCGCCTACCTCCCATGGTCCAAGTTAGGACATCTGGTATATAGGATCGCCGCCCTAGCCTATGCTCGACGTATCGGACGTATATCTACAGAAACAGAAACTCAGGATAATAAAATATTTGTCATATAAAATGAAGGAGGCTGTCATGGCAGAAGCTCGTAAGGTCTATCCCATACATACATTTGTTGCCTATTTACGAGGAAAGCCCGGCACTTATAATCAGGATGTCATTGATTTACTGGGCTTTATAACACAACAACCAGTTGACAAAGAGTTTGCACCATTTGCATCAGCATTGTCAAAAGCTTGGATTTACGAACAACACCCAGAACTGACCCGTTTAAAGCGAGAAGATGTCAGTGATCTTGGGGAAAATGTCTCTGTCTTAAAACTCCCCTCAGACTTTCAAGAGGAGGTAGACAATCTCTTTTCTCAATTAAAGGAATATAAAGAAACAATTGAGAGTCAGAAAAAGACAATAGCTGAATACGAAGGTATTATCGAGGAAAATAAGAAAAAGATTGCATCCCTGGAAAGCAAGGTCCAAGATTATGAAACTCAGATGAAGAATGAAGGCGAAAAGAAAATTATCGCCTCTGCCTCCAAAGTAGAAGACTATCTGTCCAAAGTCGATGATCTTTTGGCCAAAATAGAAGAGGTCAAAAAACATGGTGTAGTTACAGTCTCTGGCGAAGGAGGAACAGCGGCACCTGAAGCAGGCGCCGTCTCACCAGAAGAAAAGAGCAAAGCAGAACCTGAACCTGACTTTGGCTTTGGCGGAAGTATGGGCGATGATGAATTCGGTTTTTAAGGACGTGTATTAGTTGTTAAGCTAAAGAAAAAAGCCCTGATCTTAAACAATCAGGGCTTTTTTCTGGTCTAAAGTTATAGGCACTAAAAAACTCTTTATCTGACATCTTCCATAAGATCATCCTGCATACGAAAATCAACCTGTATTTTAAACATCTTCTTGGCTGGGAGATTCAGTATCTGAATCCCGGTCTTTGTCCGGATATCCTCAATATCTTTCTCTATACTATCCCAACTAGGCCCAATATAAGTAAACCAGACATTGTAGGTATGACGCCGGAGGTAGTTGTGCGTGACCCCTGCATATTGGTTGACTATGTTCACAAATGAGTCAAGCATATGCTCCGAGACTGATGCAGCACAAAGGGTACTCTTCCAACCTAATTTCCTAGATTGAAAATTGGCTCCTATTCGACGAATTACCCCTTTTTGCTGTAAACCACGAACCAGGGCTAAGGTTTCAGCTTCAGTCAAACCAATTTTGTAACCAATCAAGGAGTATGGACGGGCAATTATTGGGAAATCGGTTTGAATAATATCAAGGATCATCCTTTCTCTGGAGTCAATAGGGAATGTCATTGTCCTGAGCCTGATTTAGGTTCATATAGACACAATGGTTCTTCCTCTAGATAATGCCCATTCATAGACAAAGCTCTAGCTCGACAACCACCACAGACATAATGATACTCGCACCGACCACATTTCCCTCTGTACTGTGAAGGATCTCTAAGCTCCTGAAAAATAGTGGAGTGACGCCAAATATCAGGAAAATGTTGCTGTCTTATCTGACCACAATCCAAATTAAGATAACCACATGGTTGGACTTGACCGGTATGGGAAACAAAACAAAAACCGATCCCTCCCAAACAACCCCGACTGACCGCATCCAGACCAAAATTTCTCTGGTTTACAGCAATGCCTTCATATTTTGCCCTTTGTCGAAGTATTCGATGATAATGAGGCGCACATGTGGCCTTTAATTGCATCTTCGATGACTTTCGAAAGTCATAAAACCAATGCAAGACATCCTCATATTCCTCTGGGCTCATTATCTCCTCCTGAAGTTCAACGGCCCTGCCCATTGGTACCAACAGAAAAATATGCCAGGCCACAGCCTCTAGCCTGTCAGCCAGGTAAAACATATCTTTGAGATATGGCAGATTGCTCTTAGTGATTGTGGTATTGATCTGAAAAGGCATCCCTTTGTCCCTGAGATTGGCAATACCCTGCATAGAGTCCTGAAATGCCCCTTGAAGACCCCGAAAATCATTGTGTATCTCTGCCTGAGGACCATCTATGGATATGGATACCCTTTGTATCCCAGAAGAGAGCATCTTGTCGACAATTTCAGGAGTGACCAAGGTCCCATTAGTAGCCATAACACATCTTAGACCCTGGTTAGTAGCAAAAGTAGCTAGCTCAAATATATCCCGCCTCATCAAAGGTTCACCACCAGTTAAAATAACAAGGGGATCACCTAATTCTTTAAAACTCTTTATAAGTTCTTTAGATTCACAAGTGTTCAATTCACTAAGATCAGGGCAGGTTTTGGCCTGAGCTCGACAGTGTTTACAGGCCAAATTACAAGCTTGGGTCACTTCCCAGGCAATAAGTCTAAGTTCAGGGTAATCTGTAGATCTATCCAATTCTTATAATCCCTATTGTCTTTTGCCAATTAACATGAAAGAATGTTAAACTTGCACAGTTGACCGCTGACCGAAGAAAAAAAGAAGTAAGCAGATTTGTCTTGGCTTCCGGATAAAATCTTTTCATGCATCATTGTGCAGGACAGGGCAATCAATAAAAAAGTAGTCTAAGATGATAGTAGTTCCAAGACCTGCTCGGTAAAATAGGAAATAATTATATCCGCCCCAGCCCTTTTTATGCTCAACAAGCTCTCATGTACAACAGCCTGTTCATCAATCCAACCCTTTTCTGCTGCTGCTTTGATAAGGGAATACTCCCCACTGACATGATAAGCTGCCAAAGGGAAAGAGACTTGCCGGCGTAAGGCAGCCAAAACATCCAAATATGGTATAGCCGGCTTAACCATACAAATATCAGCACCTTCCTCTATATCAGCCTGCACCTCCCTAATGGCCTCATTAGCATTAGCCGGGTCCATCTGATAAGTCTTTCGATCCCCGAAGACAGGTACACTTTGGGCCGCATCCCTAAATGGACCATAGAATGAAGAAGCATACTTGACAGCGTATGACATCAAAGGGATGTCAGCAAAACCATTCTGATCAAGTACCTGACGAATAGCCCCGACCCGACCGTCCATCATATCAGATGGAGCAACCATATCAGCACCGGCCTGAACATGGCTCAAGGCAGTCAGAGCAAGCAGTTCCAGAGTTGAATCGTTCATAACACGGCCATTTTCAACAAGACCGCAGTGCCCATGGGACATATACTCACACAGACATACATCGGTAATAAGGACTAAATCTGGAAAATCAGCCTTAATCTTCCTTAGGGCCTGCTGAATTATCCCGTCTTCAGCATAGGCCTGAGTTGCCCGCTCATCTTTATATTGTGGTATACCGAACAAAATAATACCCCGAAGACCCAAAGGCAAAACCTGCCTTAGATGATCCTCCAAGGCTTGAAGACCGAACTGCTTTTGGCCGGGCATGGAAGGAATTGAACCCTGGTAATCAGGATCTTCATGCTCTCGGACAAAATATGGCTGGATTAGATCTTGTGGGCGTACATCGGTTTCCCGGACCAGTTCCCGTAAACCATAATCCCGGCGCAATCTGCGACCACGGTAAAAAGCGGGCTTATATCCCATGTCATTACCTCTAAGGGGAATCAATCCCTATTTCCTGATCAGTCAAATAGCAGGCCGGATCAGGGGCCCATACCTGACCATAATAGGCTTCAGCCCGGGAACGAAAATTCCCGGCGCAGACATCCAAAAAACGGCATTGGGCACACCGACCCTGAATATACTCTTTCTTGTTCTTAAGTTTGAACAAGAGCTCATTTTTTGGTTCGGACCATATCTTAGAGAATGGTTCTTGAAGGACATTGCCAAAGATATGTTCTCTCCAGAACTGATCGGCATGAACATCACCATTCCAGGATATACAGCCAATACCCAAACCTGAACTGTTGCCACCGTTGAACTGCAAAAGTTGCCTGACCTCTTCCGCTCGTTGCGGATTCTCCCGGAGCAAACGAAGATATATGTAAGGGCCATCAGCATGATTGTCCACAGTCAGGACCTCTTTCCCCATGTTTTTCTCATAAAGATCAGCTGTCTTTTGTAGAATAAAGTCCATTGTCCGGCGAGTAGTTTGAAGGTCCAAATCCTCTTGTATTAGGGCTGTCGCCCGGCCGGAATAGACTAGATGATAAAAACAAATCCTGGGTATCTCCCTTTCTATTAGCAGATCAAATATTTTGGGGATTTCATTTATATTTTTCTTATTCATTGTGAATCGAAGACCGACCTTCAACCCCTGTTCCTGACAATTGTCAATACCTTGCATGGCCTTATCAAAGGCCCCATTAACTCCACGAAAGGAATCATGGATATCCCTGGTCCCGTCCAGGGATATCCCCACATAGGAAAGACCGATCGAAGCCAACTCCCGGGCCTTATTTTTGTTAATCAAAGTCCCATTTGAGGATATCACGGCTCTAATACCTTTTTGGACAGCATGATCAACCAGTTCAAAAAGATCACTCCTCAAAAAAGGTTCTCCCCCGGAGAACAAGAGAACAGGAGTCCCAAAATCAGCCAGATCATCAATAACTGCCTTGGCCGATTGGGTTGAGAGCTCCTGAGGGGCATTGGAGTCATCAGATCTGGCATAACAATGAATACAGTGCAAATTGCACCTTTTGGTCAAGTTCCAGACCACAACAGGTCTCTTGTCTTCTGAAAATTGCAATAAATGGGACGGCAAAAAACTTGAATGACGTCCATACCTCAAGACATCCGAAGCCTCGATTGAATCACAATATAGTTTGGAAACACCGATCATTTTCTGATCCTTTAACATGAAAAGA
>CAYUNZ010000074.1:0-13330 GCA_964446205.1 uncultured Desulfohalobiaceae bacterium
GTCCTCCCTCGCTATCTACCCATATCGCGCATTGCCTAAAATATGTAATTATGGTAGTTAGGGAATTATGAAAGATGAAAATTTGTCACCCGATTTTCTGGACCTAAAGGGAAAGCACCGGGTTTTTCGTGCCAGGCGAAAGCTGAATCAGGCCGGACTTGTCTCCCATATCACTCAGAGGGCACCAGGCAAGGAAAAGTTATTTCACGAAGATGAAGACTATCTGACCATGCTTTGGCTGCTCAAGGATACAGCCAAACGATTTGATCTAAAATTTCATGCCTTTTGTCTGCTTTCCAATCATGTACATTTTCTTCTGCAGACCTGCAAAGACAACCTGAGCCAAGCCATGCACTCAGTCTTTTTCAGGTATGGAATGCGCTACAACCGTAAGTATGAGCGACGCGGACATATCTTCGGAGGTGCCTTTAGACAGGCAGTCTGCCTGGACAACAGTTATTTCCTGACTGCTTCTGTCTATATCCACTTAAATCCAGTGCGGGCGGGGCTGGTGCTGAACGCTGGGGATTACAGATGGTCCTCCGTAAGTCTGTATTGTTACCAGGAGTCTTTTGATTCCTTTGTCACTCCAGATTCTGTGTTGTCCCTGCTTGACCCTGATCCGAGTGTGGCCAGGGAATATTATTCTTCGCTTCTGCAAGGGGGTAAGGATATTGAGACTGACAATGTCCTAGAGCAGGAGACAGCTATTAATAAGATTGTCTCAAGGTTGGCGGATAACTTTCCTTGGCTGTTCAAAAAAGTGGCCCAAAAGGGGTCGGTCTCAGGCCAAAGTGGGCAAAAGCTCCTTGAACAGCCGCAGTTGGAGGAAATGATCAAAAAAGTGCCTACCTGGAAGCCAAGGTCTGCACAAACCAGACAGGCCAAGAAATATCTTGTAGAGCAGTTGCTGGCCAGAGGCTTCAATAAAACCGAGATCGCAGCAAAGCTAAAGGTATCCAGAAAAACGGTTTACAATATGATGAACTCTTGAATATACATTACCCACATTGCGCATTGCCTGAAGTGTATAACTACGAGAGTTTTGGCTTTATCTGCAAGTTCATGATCCGTTTGTCTATGGGCAAGTTACACTATTTAATAGGGCAGATGGAATATGGCCTCTTCTTTTTTTTATCAGGGTTTGATTCATTATTTAAAACGCCAATCTTCAAGCCTTTGTCGCGAATATTCGGCCCGCTCCTGGATTGCCTTTTCATCCAAAGGAAAGCCGGGATGGTGGCTGAGGCACATGGGCAGGTTTACTTGCTCAGGCCTGGGCATATCTTCTGTATAGACATAGAATTGCCCGGGCTTGAGCCTAGCAATATTGTGTCCAGTTCCACCCCTTTGCCGTAATTGTTCTGAGATAACTTCTATTGCGTTGGGAGAACTGGCCTTACCATAGAAGTGAGTGGTACAATTCGAGATCAAGGTATGCTCCAGATCCTTTGGAGACTGGGTGGCCACAATCAATCCCAGCCCGTATTTTCTGGCCTGAGTCGCAAGACGGAGCATACTCGATTTACCCGGCACTGATTTGATCGCGGGAATAAAGTCCTTGGCCTCATCTATGACCAGTAGCCCGCGAATCGATGTCTGCACTTGTCCGGGATGCTTTTTGATCCAGGAAAATAAGGTCATGGCCAATTGATTGACGAACTGCTGCTGGTCTTTTAGGGAGGGCAGTCCAATCAGATTCAGGATAGATATCCTGGTCAAATGTCCTGCTGAACCAAAGAGGCAGATTGGGTCTAGGGAAAGACCCTGCTGATCAAACAAAGGATTGGTCTGCACCGCGGCACGAATGCTGTCGGCCATCTGAAGAGCCAGTTTCGGTGCATCGCTGATATCTGCCCAGGCATCGGTGGGCAAATCGGACAAAAAAGAAATAAGATTGTCTAGACTCTGTTCAGGCAGATGCGCAAAACAATGTAAGGCCGCAGCCAGGATTCCCTGTTTCTTGTTTGCAGTAAGGGAAGCCCCCGGAGCAACAATATCTTCAAAGATCTCTCTGGTCATGGATACGGCCTGTCCCAGCTCATCCCGATCATTTCGGACTGCATACAGATCCGGAAAAGGAGACAGATTCAGGGGATTGCCCTTTTTCCAGCCCGGGGTCCAGACAACCGGTTCAATACTTTTCTGGAGTCGCTCTGCCTTGGCTGCATCACCGTCTCTCCAGCCCAATGGAGATTCAGGCCAGGGATAGCCCAATTGGGTCAGATCATTGGCCCCGTCAAGGACTATTGCAGGAATTCCAAGCAAGGCAGCTTCTTCTACCAGCCTACGTATCAACACGGTCTTTCCGGAGCCGCTTCCAGCCAAAACGGCAATGTGTCTGGCCAGCTGAGCAGGGTCCATACTGATGACCGCAGAAGACGAGGCCTTGGAGGAAAATCCCAAGGGAATTCTTTCCTGCTGTTTAAAAGTAGCAGGATTAAGGGATCGGTCTGCTTGAGGTTGAAGGCCTTGATGGTTCGACTCCGAGACAGGAGAAGATGTGTTTTGCTGGCTCTGGACTGTCTTGTTTCTTTCTTTAAAGTCGACGAGATCCAGGATCTTCAAATCAGAGACAGGTCTTTTGACGGCAAGCCAGTTTTTCAAATCAAAGGGATGGGTTTCTTCCATTTGGGACAGGGCCCAGATAACCTGCAATTCGTGGGTTTCCGGCTGAATAAATATACCCCCGGAGGACCGAAATCTGTCTATAATTTCCTGAGTCTTCTTTCCTCGAGGCAGTTCTTTACTGCGCAGTATAAAAAGCCGTCGAAAAGGCAGTTTGCGATCTATACCCGAGGCGGTCATTGCTGCTTTGAGCCTGGCCTGAAAGGCAACGGCATGTTCTTGCTCGATTCCTCGAAAACAATAATGGTGCTCTAGGTCTTCCCTTTTGTGATCAATTAAACGCAATCGACAATGCAGAGGGATGTACTTGTTACCCTGACCAAAATCAGTATCAATCTCAAAGTCTATTGAACTTTTTAGTTTTTTCTCCAGGATCAGACAGCGACAGGTTGTCTGTAAAAGCCGCTGCAAAATGAGATCCTCATTATTTTTGTCCAAAATTTTAGAAACAGGGGCCTCTTTCTTTAGCCTGGCAAAAAGGACGTCCATTTCATCCCGACCGTTTCCAACCTCTATGCTTGGAGTATCCTGCACCTTAAACTCTGTCAGCTCATAGACCCTGCCCTGGTTTATGCAGTCCAGGCGATGGTTTTCACACAGTCTGAGGATTTCCCGAGGCCAGAGTCCGGCAGTGGAGGCAAAGGCAGATTGTTTAAAGGGCCAGGAAGGATAGGGAGGCTGAAAATTGAGTTTTTTACAAGCAGCTTGCAGACGCTCTTCGATCAAGGCCCGGCCCATGCTGTCCTGAGCAAGAGGTTGAAGCCATTTGGGCTGGTGATAGCTGTCCGTGTCCGAGCGCAGGGTCTTTTGACACAGGATATTCCAGGTTGTCTCAATACAGGTCAATACAACCAGGGTCCTCTGGGTCACACTGCGGACCAGAGCACTCAGTCCACTGCCTATGCCTTCGATAATCGACAGAGCGGCCCGTTGCTCATCACCCAGTTCACCCTCGGGGTTTGTCTCGGACAAGGAATGCTGTTGCTGAACAATGGAATCCAGCTGGTCCAGGGCTAGAATAAAAGGTCCTTTTAGGCTACAGATCCAGGAGAGCCCTTTGACCAATTGCATGGGGGAAATATTCGCAGCGGTAAGCCCCAGGTATTTTTTTTCAGCCGGTTCCAGGCTCAGGCCCTGCAGCCAGCTATAGGCCAGATTGGCTTGAGGGCCTTTCAAACTAATTAGATAGAATAGAGCCCTGATTATATCCTGATAATGAAAAACTTGTCTATGATAGTCTCTGGAAAGGACATTGACTATTGTATTGATGTAGCCACTAAGCTTGGTTGGCTCCGTTTCTGCCATTTTGTCCAAAATTTCCGCGCTATTTTGCTTTGTTTGAAGCAGTTCAAGTATATGTTGCAAAACAAGTCGAAGTTGGGTGGTATCTTGACTCAATGGCTGCTGCAAAGAGTTAAGATAGCCGAGCAAAGTTGTTTCCCAGAAATCCCGAACATCAGTCATATCGACCAGGACAAAGCCGATATCTTTCTTAAGAGCCCTTCGGCACAGTCTGGCCAGAGTATGGGTCTTGCCTGCCCCGGCCGCACCAAGAACAATATGACCCAAGGGGTTTTGGGGTCCTTTAGAGTATTGCAGGCTCTCAGCTTCAGCAATAAGGACATCCCTAGTCTGTCTGTTCAGTTCAGAGACGTCGCTTTCCGGCCCCTGCCAAACACTTTCGTGGCGCATGACCCAGTCAAAGTTGACTGTTTTGATAAGTTCGAGTTCTATGCCCATTTTTTCTAGATTATTTTTGATTCTGGGTTTTAAGGTATATGACTGGTTTTCACTTAGCCCATATAGACTATATGCCGCTTTTGACCTACTATTGTCAGGGCGGCCTCTTCGTCGGCCAAAGTCCGCTCCTGGGGATCGTCCATATGCATAAGAACGAGTCTGCCCTGATTTTGCAACTCAAGCAAGGCCTTGTCCAGACCCAGACGATCGACCTGTTGCAAGTTTGCCCGCAGATCTTTGAGCCGAACCCGGACCCTGTCCTGCCCTTTGGAAAGACGATAATAGGCTTCTCGAATCAGTTCTTCCACATTGTCCCCAGCTTCTTCAGTCAATGGTGACTCAGAAGATCGGGGCAAAAGGAATTCGACCAAAGGGGTCTCGTTGGAGCTTAGATACTCTTTGAGCTTGGATAAAAGGGCCTGAAAGGCATCTACCGTCCTGGCCCGGGGTGAGATCTCGGTGTCCAGATTATGGGCGGCCCAGTCCCAGGCCTTGTCCGTCAAGCGAATATGCTGAGACCGTCCTCTTTTTTCCAATTCCAGAAATCCAGCCTGGATCAATTCATCCCTGGATTTGCGTTTTAACTGCTTTTCCTCTGAGAGTTTAGGCTCATACCCGGTAAATAGAAGTCTAAAGATGACAAGGGCTTGCAAAGGTGAAGGTGTAAAATTCATGACTTATCCTTTGTTTACTAGTTATCTTGCATGCCGGATTGCTTTCATGATGATACTCAAATCAAAGAGGGCGATGAGTTAAGAATAGTTAATTCTTGACCTTGAAAGAACTCTAGATTCCGGCCTGCCAGGAAGGACAGATGCAATTGTAGAAAAAGACCTGGATTCCTGCGCAGGCAAGAACCCATATAAGCAAATTCCAACTTTAGGGTCAGATTTTGCTATACCTGATTAAATCAATCTGCTTGCAATCGAGCATTAAATCGAAAATTCACCAGGTCACGGATCTTTTCCAGGGCAATTTTCGGATCACGGACCACTTCATCATGAGGCAGGCGCAGGACAAGGTAACCACTAAGCATCAATTCATAATCCCGGTTGCGGTCTTGATGAAAGGCCAACCTACTGCTGTGGGTCTTGTATCCATCCACTTCTACGACTATCCTCCCTTCGGCCCAAAGCAGATCCACAAGGAATCTCGAATTACATACAGTCAAGACCGGCTGGTTAAAGCAAAAGAGCTGGGCCAGGTCCTTATCCCGAGATAAATACTCTGCCAGGATCTGTTCTCCCGGGCTACAAGGATGGGCAAATCCCTGTAGAGGCCAAAAGTTAAATTTTTTCTCTTCAGCCGTTTGACCGGGTACATCCTTTGGTTCTTCATAGGGATTGCACAACAGACTCTTGTAGGAAACACTCCGGATCTCCTCATACTCTGAAAGTGCATCCGGCAAAATGACCAGAATCCTGGCCTTGGAGACTCTGGCCAACCACTCAGCAGCCTTGGTCAGACCTAGTAGTATCTCCGGTTTAGGACCGCTATCATCTACAAATAGACCCAGACAGAGCCTTTCACTGCCGATAGCCAGACTAAGTTGGGCTGTTTGGATCTCAGGACCGCACCTTTTCGGCAAAGGCACTTCTTTGGCCAGACAGCGGTTTACAGCAGCCTGTAGCCAACGTAAAGAAACTCCGGTCCGATTGCAGACAGCGCTGTTGGCAGGAGACATGAGTTGCCTGAATATCGATTGTGGAGCTGCAAGATCCAGCTTGATTTTTTCATTATACCAATAGGGGAAGATGGACAAGGCAGCAAAGGCCAGGGACTGAAGTGTTCGGCTGATAATGGTCTGCAAATCCGGGAGTGGAGATAAGGTACAAAAGGCATATTGCCAAGAGTCTTTTGGCTGAGCCTCGCAGAGCTCCAGAGAAGATAATATCTGAAAAATATCCCGGCTAAAGACTATGCCCACATGGCCCGGAGTTATTGTTTTGAGGTAGTCATGCACAGATAAGAACATGGAAAAACAAAACTCCTGGATTGGTTTGCTTGCACTTATATTATCGAGACAGACGCAAAAGAAGTTTACCTTTAACCCTTATAACCAGACGGACAAACTAGCATAAAGCAGCAAAAAAATAACTCTTTCTCAGTTCCGACTTTTGAACTTCGCAGTGACAGTTATCATTTTTTCTCATGGTGTCGATTCTTTTTGTTTTATATGCAGAAGACCAATTCTTGATTTTACCACTAAAGAGCGATGAGATCAAATTTTTTACCCATTATTCTTTTTTCTTCGGTCCACGGTCAACGATCTCTGTACCTCTGTGGTGAGCAAAGGACAGAAGAGATTTCTGGATAATGCCGCGATTGGGATATTGTTTGTTACGAGGGTTTAAGGAATTGAGTGGAGGATAGTTCCGGGAAATAAATGCTCTCTAGCTTTATCCAAGGTGAATCTTCTAAGATGATAGCCCGTTCGATAATATTTATGAGTTGAGTGATATTCCCGGGCCAGGGATAGGTAATCAAGAATTGTAGAGCCTCTGGGGTAAAATCTTGGATGTTCCTTTTCAATTTTTTTGTCAGCACTGTTAATAGGCGATAACAAAGCGGTTTGATATACTCTTTTCTCTCTACCAATTCAGGTATGTAAACCCTTGAAGGATACAAGATATTTGACAATCTCTGACTCAATTTTTGCTTGCTTAAGAGATTGTCAGGCTCTCTGTTTACAGTACAAACCAATCTGACATCAGGGAATAAGACCTCCGGCTGGGTATGTTTGTTTTGGATGTAATCAGCTAGTTGATCCTGCAGGCTATGACTCATTTCATCTATGCTACAGGCAATCAAGGTCCCTTTGTCTGCTTGCTCTAAAATGTTTGACCAAATACACTCATTAGAAGTTGTAATCTTTTCTTTCAACTTATTTTCGATTTGTGAGCAGTGAAGTGTTATAAAGGGACCGTGCTTTCTAGGACCAGAGGCGTGAGCCTTTCTGGCCAAAAATCTTTTCCCTGTTCCAGTGCCTCCGATCATAAAAACTGGGGAATCCTTTTGGGCGAGGTAATCCAATCTTGATATTATCTCCTGAAAAGGAGACAAACAGAGGCTCTTGTCAGTGGGAATATAGTCATCCAACTTTGATTTTATCAAGTTATCATCCTAGGTCATAAGGGAATAATGTTTTCTTATTTTCGTGTTATTTCGAATAGTTGGTGGTTAAAGCTCTTTTCTTAAAAAATGACCCACAAACCACACCAAATTACACGAAAAAGGATAAATATTTGGGTCTTGATTTAAAAGGGGTAATAACTCCTGACACCCTTAATGCAAATTATAAGCCAAAAGCTGAGGTGTTCATTCGGTATTCTTTAGCCATCTCTTGTGCCTGATGCCGTGTTTACGGATCTTGTAATTCAAGGCCCTGGGACTGATACCAAGGTCTTTGCTGGCATCTTTTTGAACCCAATCGTTTTTTTCTAAGGCCTCTAATATTTTCTGCTTTTCTTGGCTGGCTAAATTGGATGGATTGGAAGAAGATGTGGAGATCAAAGAAGTGGACTCATTTTCTTTATAATTATATATACAGGGCTCAACAAGGCTCAGGTTCTCCGGGGTAATCCTTTCTGATTCTTCCAGGATCAGAGCCCTTTCTATAGTATTTTGTAATTGGCGTATATTGCCTGGCCAGTGATAGGCAAGGATCATATCCACTGCCTCTTGGGTAAATCCCTGGATATGTTTTTTCAACTTTCTTGCGTTTTTAAAAAGTAAAAACTCGGCCAAGGGTTGAATACATTCTTTTCTTTCCCTTAGAGGTGGAATATGTACCCTTAACACATTCAGTCGATAATAGAGGTCTTCCCTTAGATTTTTTTCCTCAACCTGTTTTTCCGGTATCCTGTTGGTAGCTGAAATTATGCGGACATTACAATAAATGGTTCTATTGCCGCCAACACGCTCAAAAGACCTTTCTTCCAAGACGCGGAGTAATTTGGCCTGTAAGGAGTAGTTCAGCTCAGATACTTCATCCAAAAAAACAGTTCCCTGATTGGCCTGCTCCAGTCTGCCTATCCTGGTTTTGTCCGCCCCGGTGAAAGCTCCCTTTTCATGCCCAAAGAGCTCGCTATCCAAAATAGATTCAGGAAGATTGGCGCAATTTATAGTCACAAATGGTTTATCCTTACGCAGACTGTTATAATGGACAGAGCTGGAGAGAAAGCTCTTTCCAGTGCCTGTCTCTCCGGTGATCAAGATGGTCGAGTCAGTCTTGGAAAACTTTTTCAGAGCAGTAAAGACCTTTTTGATGGAAGGGCTATAGGCTATGATTTTGTCAAAATCATATATTGAGTCTTGCTGACCGCGCAGAAAATCGAGCTCATGTTTATATTGCCTGTTTTTAAATACTTTTTCGATGTTTAGCTCTATCTTTTTGGCAGTAATCGGCTTATCGATTATGTTGAACAGATTTTGATATTCAAATGGTAAATCTAGATGCTTTGGATTGGGACTAACCAATATATGACTGTTGGGGCAGGATGATTCTAAAAAGTTGAGTATTTCCTGGTCATTAATGTCAATTTTTTCTAAGTCGATAAAGATTAATGGGTATTCATGCTTCTTAAGTAGCTCGTTGAGGCTTGATTTGTTAGGGCAATATGTCACCTGATGTTCTTGCTTGGCAACACCTTTTATGATATCCAAAATTTGAAGATCATTGCCAATAAAGAGTATTTGGCCCATTAGATATATCCATTATAACCATTGTTTGAAGGAAATAGTCTATGAATTGTTTAAAAAATACATTGTTGGGCAAAGCAACTTTCATTATCTGCAGTCTCAGTCTTGCCTTGTCCTTATTTGCCTGTCAACTATTTAAGAGTGATCAGGAGAAGGCCAAAGAAACTTTCAATCAAGCCTTAGAGTCCATATCTGCCAATAAGACTGAAGAGGCCTTTATTCATCTAAAAAATGTTGTCAAACTGCAAAATGATTTTCCAAAGGCCCACTATCGTCTTGGTACCTTATATGCAAAAAAGGGACAGCCTCGAATGGCGGTCAGGGAGTTGAGAACAGCCCTTAGTCAAAAACCGGACTTCCCGGCAGCCTCTCGTTATCTGGCTCTGCTGTTATACAGAAATGGTATTTATAAACAGGCTATTCCCCATTTCAAAAAGCTTGTTTCCAGCACAACACCAAATATTGAAGACTTTCTTGCTTTGTCAGATTCACTATTTAAGACTGGAAAATACGAGCTGGCCAGTTCAACTTTGCAAAGGGGTTTGTCTGTATTTCCAGACAATTTGGATCTAAAAATGCTCCTGGCCAGAGCGCTTTTTGCTGACAAAGAACAGAAAAAGGCCATCGGCCTGTTAAAGACTGTTATTTCCGATAATCCGGACAAGATGGCCCCAAGACTTTTGCTTATAGACTATTATGAGCAAGAAGGACTAAAATCTGAAGCAGAAAAGACCTTGCTGGATTTACGACAAGACTTTCCTGATCAAGGGGTTCCATATGTGGTTTCAGCCAGATATGCCCTTAAGAGAAAGGACATTGATCAAGCCAAGAGTTATTTAGATCAGGGGATAAAGAGAGGTCTAAACAATCCGGAAATCTATCGACTATTGGGCCTGATTGCTCACTACAGGAAAAATACCTCTGAGGCGGCAAAGTGGTTTAAGAGATCAGTAACCGCTGCTCCAGACAATCAAAGGTATTATATGCTATTAGCTGATTATTATATCTTTTTGAAGAAATTTGACAAGGCTGAAATGATATATGAGAAAATGATCAATAAGTGGCCGAACTTGAAACCTGTCAAGACTCAACTGGCCAAGCTCCTGTTAACGGAAAGGAAAAATGCCCAGGCCAAAAAACATATCAATGAGTTATTGGAACAAGACCCTGACTTTGCTTTTGGCCATGTCTTAAAAGGTCTTTTGCAACGCAAGCAAGGCAACAAGACCGAGGCCAAGCAGGCCTTTTTAAAGGCTAGAGAGCTAGCCCCTGATAAGTCAGAGGGACATTTCTATTACGGGCTTTCTCTCCTTGAAGATAAGCAATACAAGCTCTCCCTGTCCGAAATCCTGACTGCTTTGGATAAGAATCCGGATTCAGTACAGATTCGTTTGGCCCTGGCTTTTCTGTACTTTAGAACAGATAAATTGCAACAGTCTCTACAGGAACTGGAGACTCTCCTTAATAAAAGCCCAAAAGACCCCAAGGCTCTGAATATAAAGGCTGCTGTATTGAGAGAGATGGGTAGATTCAGTCAAGCAGAGGAGGTTTATCGTCTTTTGCTTCAAGAGACAGAGGAGTCCAGAGAGGAGATTCGTTATCAGATAGCCGAGACTTTGACTCTACAGGAGAAGTATAAGCAGGCTTTGGCAATATACAGAGATCTGCTTGAGAACGACTGGGAACCAAAATCAGTTATTCTAAGAATCGCTGGTCTTTATCTGGATCAGGAAGACTATAGTCAGGGTATAAGATTTATTGATAACCAACTTAGAGATCCAGTCATCAAAAAATCTGATTTATATTTTTTAAAGGCTGTTATTGCTTTGGAGGGGAATAAATACAAACTGTCTAAAGATATCCTGAAAATGTTGCAGCAACAAAATCCTGACTCGATTCCTGTAGGCTACCTTTTGGCCAAGGTCTATTTTCAAGATAAACAATTGGATCAAGCCATTAAGGTCACTAAAAAGGTATTGGCTTTAGAGCCGGATCATCTTGAAATATCCAAGTTTCTGGCTCGGATCTATATCGAGAAGGCAGAGTGGACAAAGGCTATAGGGGTTTATGAGGATATTTTAAAAAAACACCCGGATAATGGATCAGCTATTAATGATTTGGCCTACTTATATGCTCAACAGGATCAGAACCTGGATAAGGCCTATGAATTGGCTAAAAAAGCCAAGACTCTTATGCCTGACAACCCTGAGGTCAAAGATACTCTGGGCTGGATAAGCTTTAAGAAAGGGGCCCTGGGTATGGCTGCAAGCTCTCTAGGTTCAGCTGTTCAGGAAAAGCCGGAGCAGCCTGTTTTTAGGTATCATCTAGGTAATATCCTATATGAGCAGCAGGACTTTGCTCAGGCCAAAAAAGAGTTGCAAAAATCAATTGAGCTAGGTCTAAATAGACATCAGCAACAAAGGGCTAAATCTTTATTGCAAGAAATACGTCTTGAAGAGGATTTTAAAGGAGATATTCACCAGGCCCTTGAGCGAGGCGAGTATGATATGGCCTTGGAAAAGGCAAAAAAGGCCCAAGAGTTACGATCAGACAATTCTGAGATCATTTTTTATTTGGGTCGGGCTTATTTGGGGAAAGAGTCCATGCTTATGGCCCAGCGTTATTTTCGAGAAGCAGTAGAGTTAAGCCCTGAAAATAGCCACTATCGTTACTATTTTGGACAAGCCCTTTTTCAGGATGGACAAGAAGATGAAGCCAAGGTTCAATTGCAAAGGTCACTGGAGATGGGGCTTAATTCAGAATATGTCCCAAAGGCCAGAGAAATGTTAGCCCAGATTGAAAAAAACAAAAACCATAATTGATTATGCATAATATACTCATAATCGAAACAGACACTGAGTGGAAGAAGTACCTAAAGCATGCCTTGGAGACCTTGTACAGTCTTTGTTTTTTAGAAAATGAAAGGTCTCTTGCCCAAGAGATTGAGACCAGACATTACAAGGCCATTATTTTCGACCTAGAGAGTATCTCTAATGATGTTATGGACTTGCTGCGCTGGTTGACCTCAATGGTTCCGTATACATCGGTCATAGTTACCAGCCAGCATGAACACACTGATCTGGTAGTCCAGTCTATAAAATACGGGGCCTTTGATTTTGTAACCAAACCATTTAGCACAGCCAAGATACGCCACAGGGTCAAACAAGCAATTGAGACTCTGAGTCTAAAGGATGAAATTGCCTATCTTCGGCGCGAACAAGACATTGTCTATAATTTCGATGGGATTATTTCCGAAAGCTTGGTCATGAGTCAGGTCATTAAGAGGTTGAAAAAATTTTCCCAGGTTGATTCAACCATACTTATGACTGGTGAGACCGGGACAGGTAAGAGCTTTTTGGCTGGGAGCATTCATTTCAATAGTCAGAGACAGAAGAAGCCGTTTATTCATGTCAATTGTGCCAATATATCGGAAACCCTTCTGGAAAGTGAACTGTTTGGACATGAAAAGGGGGCCTTTACCGGAGCTCATAAACAGAGGGTCGGCAGGTTTGAACAGGCCCACGGTGGGACACTGTTCCTGGATGAGATTGGAGAACTTAGTCTTCCGCTTCAGGCCAAACTCTTACGGGTCCTGGAAGAAAAATCCTTTGAACGGGTAGGCGGCAACAAGACAATTTATTCTGATGCCCGGATTATAGCCGCTACCAATAGACATCTTGAGCGGCTTGTAGCTGATGGAAATTTTCGCAGTGATCTCTATTACCGGATCAATATCCTGAATATAAACTTGCCGCCCCTTCGTAAACGTAAGGAGTGTATCCCACTTCTATCCCAAAAGCTGCTTGAAAAATATTGTCGTATCTTAAAGAAGAAGGAGAAAAGGTTTTCCAAAAGAGTTTTGGACTGGATACAGGCTTATGAATGGCCAGGCAACATACGGGAGCTTGCTAATGGTATTGAACGGGCTGTTATTTTGGAAGATAGTGATGTTATCACCTGGGATAGCTTTGCCCTACTCAATTCTATGGATAGCCAAGAATCAAAGTCTGAACAGCAAGAGCTTTCTTCTTTATACCCTTCTGAGTCTCTTTCGTTAAATGAGAGGGATTTGATTTCCAAGGCCCTGCAAGAGACAAACTGGGTGCAAAAAGATGCGGCTGAGAAATTGGGCATAAGTGCCAGGTCACTCAATTACAAGATCAAGAAGTACCAGATAACCCACTCCAGGTGGAGGAAAAACAAGGGGAATTAGGTAGAAAAGAATTTAGCCCACGAAACACACGAAATAACACGAAAATAA
>CAYUNZ010000075.1:0-3226 GCA_964446205.1 uncultured Desulfohalobiaceae bacterium
TGAAGGGACTGGACAGCCACGTGCGTAAACCCGTCTTTTGCCATTTTTTCCAGGGCTTGGGCGGGGGAGAGTACCGTTTTTCCGTTTCCGGCCATTTTCTCCCGGACAATGTGCGAAGTATAGGCCCAGTAAATCGGGGTTTCCGGAAAGGCACGGCGCGCTTTCGCCTCAATGTTTTGGTATGAGTTGCGGACTTCCGGGAAAGTGGTTCCAAAAGTGACCAGGAGCATGCCCCTTTTTTCCTTCCCTGCTACTGGGTCATCTGCCGCCATTACAAGCCCTGCGCTCGCAAACAGCAATACAATTGTCAGGGATATCAATATAAAGCCTCTGTACATAATTTACTGCCTCCATAGAGAGTATAAAATAGTCCATAAAAAAAGCCCTCCCAAGCCATTTTAGGCTTAAGAGGGCTGCACCCGTCTTTCTTGACCCCTTATATTTTCATGCAGTCGAAATCCGCGCCTGTGTGCATGAAAATTTTCAGCAGGGCAGGTCTTCTGGCTCCCGGATCATTCTACTTGCCGCGCCTTCCCATCCTGCACTTGCTCAGTGCGTTGCAGACAGTGACTTTCTGCGGCTTTCGTTCCCGGTTACAGCGGCGGGTCCGCTCCCGACTTAAACGGGATTCCCTTGTCAGCCCCTTTTCGGGCACCATGCTGATAAATATATTGAAAATTTATTAAGAGGATGAGGTTTTGTCAAGTTCGTTTTACCGGTTTTCTGCCGGGGTTTCGGATACAGGTAGAAAAGTGGTGAAGGTGGTGCGTCAGTTTGCAAGATTATTCGTCAACGTATTAAGAAACGCTTCCTCATAATTTCTTGATTTCCTTGCCAAACGAAAAAAATCTAGTTTCCGAATTGAAAATTTGTTATTTCCATATCCGGAAATCAAAAATTTCCGGATGGGAACTAATTTGAATTTTTGATTTGCAAATTGACCAAAACATGTCTATAGTAAGATGAAACTTGCTTTCAAGGTGGTATTAGAATGGATTATATAAATAGAGAGCTAGAAAAATATCTTGCATATATTTCAACTAAATATCCTGTTGTGACTTTGACTGGGCCGAGGCAGTCAGGTAAATCCACGCTTGCCAAAAGAGTTTTTGCTCATAAAAGCTATGTCTCCTGTGAAGACCCGGACATCAGTCTCTTTGCTCAACAAGATCCACGGGGATTTTTACATACATACAAAGATGCTGTTATTGACGAAGCGCAAAAGGTCCCGGAAATCTTTTCCTATATCCAGGGTGTGGTAGACGAGTTTGATGAGCCAGGCCAATTTATTCTAACAGGTTCAAGTGATTTTCTTTTGTTTGAAAAGAATTCTCAATCCCTTGCCGGCAGAACAGCAGTTCTTAATCTTCTTCCGTTTTCTCTAAGTGAAATTCAGCCCTATAGCGAGTTTACCGATTATGAAGACTATCTTTTTACGGGTTTTTATCCAAGAATTTATAAAATGGATATTCCTGCTGAAGACTTTTACCCTAGTTATGTGAGAACCTATGTTGAGCGCGATGTCAGAACACTTAAAAATATTACAGACCTTGGAAAATTCCAGTTTTTTTTGAAAATGTGTGCTGGTCGGATTGGCCAGCTGCTTAATATGTCTGCTTTGGCCAATGAGTGCGGAATTTCCCATACCACCGCAAAGTCCTGGATTTCAGTACTTGAAGCAGGATTTATAATTTTTCTACTCAGGCCTTATCATAAAAATTTTAACAAAACATTGGTCAAAATGCCCAAGCTTTATTTTTATGATCCTGGTCTTGCGGCTTATCTTCTGGATATTAAAGATGCGAGCCAGATAAAAACTCATTACTCAAAAGGAGCTTTGTTTGAATCTTTGATTTTAAGTGAATTTTTGAAGCGCAGGTTTAATCAAGGCCAGGCAGCAAACTGTTACTTTTGGAGAGATAAAAAAGGCAATGAAGTAGATTGTCTTCTGGATCAGGGCGGGAGCGTACTTCCCGTGGGAATCAAAGCAGGAAGGACAGTTACTGAGGACTATTTTAAAGGAGTTGAATATCTAAACAAAATAGCCGGTAATCAAGCTGAAAAGCCTTTGATTATTTATGGTGGAAGCCAAGAGCAAAAAAGAACTAAAGCTGAAGTGATTTCTTGGTCTAATTTAAACAGTTTACAATTATGATCTCAACTTTTCTTAATAGACGTTCTAAAGAGGATCTACTTGTACCCATACTTTGCGCCAACTCTGATTTTACATATATAATATTTTTTTGGACAGATGCAATTGCAAAAAGTCAGATTTAACAGAATCACAATAGCTTATGGCCTGTCTGTTTTTTGCAAATTAGTGACGCAGATGTTCGTCAGAGACGGTGCGAACGAGATGCTATACGGCGTGCGGATTTGGATCTGGATTTCGTCCAGAGATTCGCAAAAGCCATCACGCAGCTGTACCCTGGAATTCCATCTAGCCGGGAGATGAGCATTGCCGAGCACGCCTGCCGTAAATACACTGGCAGAATCGGTCGCACAGCAGCAGCCAAGGAACTAGCAAAGGAGGCAATAAATCTCGCAGTAATAGCCCATATCCGGCATGTAGAGACAGAATATGATGATTTGATTCTGAGCGGCTTTGATCGGATCTCAGCTCGGACAAAAGTGGATGATCAGATCCAAGAGATTTTTGAGCAATGGAAACAAGTTTGAACGGGAGTCTGGAGCATAATTGCGTCTTTTAGAGGCAGTAAGTGGAAACATTCTATTAGCCGGGTACTTCTCCTTTCCCCTGACTACAAGGGCTCATTGGATATCAACAGTTAATTACCCATAATAGGCAATGCCTGTTATGGGTAGAGAATCAGAAGCTAGCCCGTCACTGGCTGATAATATTATGGGAAAACAGAAACGGTAGACTAAGCTATCAGGTCTTGAATGAATACACATACTTTCTAACGGGGTTTTATTTAGCAAAAGAAAGCAGAAAGGGACAGAGTCCTATAATTTCTCTACTTCTGGGATGTAGGACTGGCTGCCTATCTTTTGAGCATGGAGGAAGAAAGCCAGGTCAGTCGAGATCCCTTGCGCGGAAGCTTGTTTGAGAACATGGTGGTTGCAGAGTTTTTTAAGTATAGCTATCATCATGGCCGCAGGCCCCAGCTGTTCTTTTACCGGGCATGATCTGGTTTAAGCCGAACCGGCCCGAGAAGAGAGTTGATGTCTTTTCTAAGATTTGAATTTTATATGCCAGATCAGT
>CAYUNZ010000075.1:3326-13066 GCA_964446205.1 uncultured Desulfohalobiaceae bacterium
CCGAGAAGAGAGTTGATGTCTTTTCTAAGATTTGAATTTTATATGCCAGATCAGTAAAAATTTTGGAGACAAGGGAAATATTATGCAAGAGATGACAGTTAGGATTTCGGATGAAATTTATGAGCGGCTGAACGTTATTAGCCAAAAGAGCGGGAGAAGTGCGATTGAACACGTTAACCAGGCGATTCAAGAGCACATAGAGAAGTTGGAGCAGGAATTTGTGGCCGAAATAGGATCGAACGATTTTGAAGTAGAAGATTATTCTTTTGAAACTATAGAAGAATTGGTAAAGCAGTACTATGGAACTGGAGATTGAAACCATATCCGAAAAGTATAACTTTCCGGATGAAAATAGATGTTTCTTTCATCTCAGGCTGGAGAGTGGACTATGAATGAGAGACCGGGAGAATATTGTTTTGAGACAGGAATGTACAGGCCGCCCAGCGAAGGAGGCAGCAATTCCCTGCTCTTGCGCTTTACCCGTAATTGTCCCTGGAACAAGTGCGCCTTTTGCGTCATGTACAAGACCGAGAAGTTTGAAAAGCGGCCAGTAGAAGAAATCAAGGCAGACATTGATAACATGGCCGCAATCTGTGATGAGATCAAAGAAATCAGCTTGCAGCTGGGAAGCTCCGGGATATGCAGGCAAGCGGTACTGGATTTTCTGAACCGTCATCCGGAGATGGACAATCATGCAGGCTTTTCCATGCTCCTTTCCTGGCTTGTTTATGGTGGCAGCACTGCCTTTCTCCAGGATGCAAACACCATGATCATGAAGACTGATGACTTGGTGGAAGCCTTGCAGTACCTTCGCTATAAATTTCCTTCCATTAAGCGGGTGACCACCTATGCCCGTTCAGGGACCGTTGCCCGTAAAGAGATTCAGGAGTTGAAGGCCATTCAAGAGGCTGGATTGGACCGGCTGCATATTGGCTTGGAATCCGGAGATGATGAGCTGTTGAAGCGGGTCAGAAAAGGAGCCGATTCCAAGGTGCATATCCAAGGCGGAGTCAAGTCTGTGGAAGCTGGTTTTCAAGTCTCCGAATACTGGATGCCAGGACTGGGCGGTGAAGACCGGTGGGAAAGCCACTCCCGGGAAACCGCCCGGGTTTTAAATGCGATTAATCCCCATTTTATTCGATCCAGGCCATTTCGTCCCTTGCCTGGTACACCTATGCATGAGGACTACCAAAAGGGCATCTTTCGCCTGCTGAGTCCTCCTGATCAGTTGCGGGAGCTGCGGCTGTGTATGGCAAATCTTGAGGTTACTTCCAGAGTCTGCTTTGACCATATGTCCAACTACTGGCGGGGTAGTAGGGGAGGGCTGATATTCTCTCACGATTACGAAGGCTATAAGTTTCCGGAACAAAAGCAGCATGTCCTGGATCTTATTGAGGACGGTCTGCAGTATGGGCAAAAGGTGCCGACATTTCTACAGCTTTGATCGTTTGGGCCTTTGAATCATCCGAGTTTGAAGCCTGGCTGAAGAGATAAATGTATTGGTTCATGTGACGATGTCCCAATTAATGCAGGGCACAGGCTCACAGAGGGCCTATAAAAGCTATGGGCTGAATTCGGAAAACTCGGAAGTGGCACTATGAGCAAGGTTCCGAGCATGGCTAAGAACTTTAAAGATAGAAGGAGATGACGTGACTGGTTCTCAAAAAAAGAGACCCTGGAAGCTAAGATGTAAGCTGCTCTGAATCCAGGCAACTTCATTCCGGACAAAAAAATGAATTTCCAAGTTTTCAGAAATATTGTACGCCTTGGGAAAACAGGACCAAGCAGCAAATCAGGGCTAAGATTCTGGTCGAATTCAGAGCATATAATCATAGGAGGAAAGTCGTATGCAGACGGTTTGGATAAATCCGGAGAAGTGCGTGGGCTGTCGACATTGCGAGATAGCCTGCACACTCGAGCATTCCAGACACAAGGATATTCTGTCCTATGTCCTGGAAGGCAAGGACGCTCAGCCCAGGCTCAGAATCAAAACCGGGGTGGATTTTATGCCATTTCCCAATCGTTGCAGACATTGTGATCCTGCGCCCTGCATGCAGGTCTGTCCGTCCGGAGCGATCTTCAGGGACCAGGAAACTGCTGCAGTATTGGTTGATCCGAACAAGTGCATTTCCTGCTGGATGTGTGTCATGGTCTGTCCCTTCAGCTCTATGGATACGCTCGAATCTCAGGACTTCCCGGGTAAGCAGGCAGCAATCAAGTGCGATGCCTGTGTGGACAGGCTTAAACAGGGTCAGGTGCCGGCCTGCGTTACGGCCTGCAAGACAGGAGCCCTGGAATTCGGAGAACAGCCCGATCTTCTCTCCAAGCACAAGCAAATGAAGGTCTTGGACTTTACCCTGTCCTTCAAAGGGATGAAACAGGAGGGCATGCCTTATAATCTTAGCCTTTACAGATCCATACAAAAGAGAATTTCCGAACTGGGGCCAATGTCAGCGTCTAGTGAGAACTAGGGTTTTTGGTATGTTTATCTTCCATTGCAGAGGAGTTTAGCTATGTATAAAAAGGAGATAAGAAAAAAGGCAGAGCAGAGGACCTTAGACAAGTCTGCGCTCCCATTATTGGAAAAGGCTATGTCCGAAGGGCTGGAGACTGTCTGGGACCGTCTTGAAGAACAACAACCTCAATGCGGTTTTGGGCAATTGGGGGTATGCTGCAACAGGTGCACACTGGGACCTTGCAGGATCGATCCGTTTGAAGACGGCCCCAAGAAAGGGGTCTGCGGGGCTGATGCCGACCTAATTGCGGCCAGGAATTTCTTGGACGACCTGTCCACAGGTGCGGCAGCGCATTCAGACCATGGCCGCGAGGTGGTGGAGACCCTGCTCCAGACCGCCATGGGCCAGGCCAAGGGATATTCCATTACAGATGAGGACAAGCTGAAAGTGCTGGCCCAGGAGATGGGGATTGAGTTTGAGGCCCAAGATGTGCAGAAGACGGCTAAGGAGCTGGCCCTAGCCTTATTGGAGGAGTTCGGCACTGTCAAGAACAGGATCAATTTTGCCTCCAGGGCCCCGGAAAAGACCAGGGAGGCCTGGACCAAGGCAGGGATCTATCCCAGGAGCGTGGACCGGGAGATAGTGGAGTCCATGCACAGGATCCATATGGGAGTAGGTGCCGAGGCCTCGAATGTACTTTTGCACGGACTGAGGACCTCCCTGTCCGATGGCTGGGGCGGTTCCATGATGGCCACCGAGGTCTCGGACGTGCTCTTCGGCACCCCGAAGATCAAAAACTCCCAGGTGAACATGGGCGTATTCAAGGAGGACCAGGTCAATATACTTCTGCATGGGCACAACCCCATCCTCTCTGAAATGGTGATCACTGCTTCCAACGACCCGGAGATGGAGAAGCAGGCCCGGGAAAAAGGGGCAAAAGGCATAAATCTGGCCGGGATGTGCTGTACAGGCAACGAGCTCTTGATGCGCAAGGGTGTCCCTGTGGCCGGAACCTTGCTGAACCAGGAGCTCGCCCTGGCCACCGGGTCCATCGAGGCCATGATTGTGGATTACCAGTGCATCTTCCCCTCCATTGGTCAGACCGCTGCTTGTTATCACACCAAGCTCATCTCCACCAGTGAAAAGTCCAAGGTGCCCGGGGCCTCTCATATGGAGTTTCACCCGGAATCAGCTGCTGAGACAGCCAGGGAAATTGTGCGCCTGTCCATTGAGAACTTTGTCCACCGTGATCCGGACAGGGTCTTTATTCCAGACGGTCCCATGGACCTTACTGCCGGGTTCTCGGTAGAGGCCATTGTCAAGGCCTTGGGAGGCACACCCAAGCCCCTGCTGGACAGCATTTCCTCTGGGAGCATCAGGGGGGCAGTCGGGATCGTGGGATGTAATAATCCCAAAATAAAACACGATTATGGCCATGTTAACCTGGCCAAGGAATTGATCAAAAAGGATATTTTGGTGGTGGAGACAGGTTGTGCGGCCATAGCCTGCGCCAAGGAGGGCCTGCTCAGGCCGGAGACGGCTGAGCAGGCTGGACCTGGATTAAAGGAGGTCTGCAAGACCCTGGGCATTCCTCCGGTTTTGCATATGGGCTCTTGTGTGGACTGCTCCAGGATCCTGGTCCTGGCGGCTGAGCTGGGCAAGGCCCTGGGTGTGGCCATCAGCGACCTGCCTCTGGCCGGAGCAGCTCCGGAATGGTACTCCCAAAAAGCGGTCTCCATAGGCTCGTACTTTGTCTCTTCCGGTGTATACACTGTTCTAGGCATCCCGCCAAAGATCTTTGGCAGTCAGAACGTCCTGAATTTGGCAGCCCGGGGGTTAAACGATGTTGTGGGAGCTGCATTTGCCGTGGAACCCGACCCGGTCCAGGCGGCAGAGCTGATTTCAAGCCATATCGAAGACAAGAGAAAGAAGCTGGGAATCTAAACTGCTGGGGTGGAGCCTATAAGTCCGTTCTCAAACATCGATCAATTTAAAGGTTGGTTGTGCCTTTAATATTCATTTTTGGAGCCCTGGTATGCATATTGCGATAGTCGGGATGGGACCAGCCGGTGTCAGTGCGGTCCAGAACCTGAGGGAACAGGACAGAGAGGTGGAAATAAGCATGTTCTCAGTTGAGGACACCCCGCCTTATTCCCCTCCCTGTCTGGGAAACTTTCTGCTTACCGGCAAGACCAAGGCCCTGTTCTGGCAGGGCAAAGATTTTGCTGAAAGATACAAGGTTCAGACCTATCCAGGGGAGAAGATCACAATGGTCCAACCCCAAAAAAAGGAATTGGTCACCCACAAGAACAGGACCGTGACTTATGACCGGCTGATTATCGCATCAGGCAGCTCTTTGTATGCCCCGGTCCCAGGGTCTGACAAAAAAAGAGTTTTGCAGTTCAAGAATCTGGCCGGGGCTAGGTCATTGCGTGAACTGGCCGGGAAAAGAGGAGATGCCGGGGCCGTGATTGTGGGTGGCGGGTTTATAGGGGTGGAGATAGCCATCTATCTCTCCAATCTGGGGATCTCAACCACCTTGCTCAATAGACGGGGCTGGGTCATGCCCAGACTACTGGACCCCGAGACTTCGGCCTATGTGCTTGCAGACCTGCACAGACAGGGTGTGGACGTGCGTCTGAACACCGAAGGGATAGAGTTTGCAGGAGAAAAGGAGGTGGAGTACCTGCTCACCAATAAGGAGGAAGAGCTGCGGGCAGATTCCTATATTGCGGCTACAGGGGTAAGACCCAATATTGATTTTCTCTCTAATTCAGGAGTTGAAGTAGAGCAGGGTATCCTGGTGGATGACTATCTGCAGACCAGTGCTGCAGATGTATTTGCCTGCGGGGATGTGGCCCAGGCTAAAGAGCTAATAACAGGACGAAAGGAGGTCCTGGGACTCTATCCCCTGGCCGTGGCCCAGGGCAGGATCGCGGCCAGGAATACCCTGGGACAGGGCTTAAGATATGAACCCGAGCCGAACATGAACTCCCTGAAAGGGCTTGGCTTCAAGCTGATGGTCTGCGGCCGGCAAAGGGGGGAGGAGCTGGTCTTGCAGAGCAAAAATGGATTAAAGAAGTTTTTTGTTGAACAGGACAGACTAAAGGGGTTTGTGCTCCTGGGAGATGTCTCAGACGCCGGCCTCTACCTGACTTTGTTGAAGCAGCAGAAGGGGCTGGGAAGAATGAAAAGGCAATTGGGCAAGCCGGGCATTGCAGCCAAACTGTTCACGCCTCTGCAGTCCGTTTGATGGTGGGTACAAGCCATAGTTGGCATATACCCTGGATTTGACTGACTTTTTTCGTTCAAGAGCAAAAAATACTGCTTTATCCCCACGTCTTACCTGGTATGCTGGCCCTAATAACATATAGGGTTAATATTGATGCTGGAAAGTGCGGTTGTTCAGGCAGGAGACAAATATTAGGCTTATCAGGTTTTGGTTGATTTGTTTGAAAAGGGAGATTATACTTATCTCTTTTTATTGGCCAACTAGTCTTGGAAAATCAATGAAAGCTATTTATTAACACAGAAATAAAGATCATCCTCATTTTGTACATGATTTGTCCAGATTGTCCTAAAATGTGACCTTGATCTTGATGAAAAGAAAAGTTGGGGACGCTAAATGATCGGGGCGATGATTTAATTGCAGCGCTTGTTTTTTATTTACCGGCTTTTGAAATTTTGAAAAAGTTTGTAAACTCAGCATAATTTGGTAGATGCTTTGCTTGATGTGAAATTACTATATGATGAACAGGATGATAATATGCCGCACATGTTTACTAACCGACCACGTTTGCACAACCTGACTGGTAACAGAAGGGACTTGCGCAAGCAATTCCGCTGGGAAACGATCAATGCAGTACTTTACAAAGTCGGAGGCCTTGTCTTTATTATTGGCAGCATCTTTTTTTTCGCCAAGATAAATCCTCGTAAGGATCTGGGTTGCTGGAGCTTCTTTATTGGATCACTGCTCTATCTTATAGTTACGGTACATGATTTAGCCGAAGTGTGGCACAATTGGCAAACTACTGACCGGCACGACCGCAAAGCCATCCTAGAGTATATTGCGGCTGCCAGCTATGTACTGGGTACTATATTATTTACTGTGGGTAGTATCTTCTTTCTTTCCAACGTGGGCTTGATCATAATTGGGGCCTGGTTTTTTGTGATCGGGAGCATGTTGTTTGTTGTCGGGGCTTGTATAAATGTCCTGCAGATCATTCATTCCCAAAACCTGCTTACCCTGCAATTAATGAACTTGACCGCGGTTACCTTTGTTGTTGGCTCAGTGCTCTTTACTGTGGCCTCAGTACCTTACCTCTGGCATCTGAAATCCACATACGACCACCGGATTCTGGATATTTTCCTGGCTTGGCAATATTTAGTGGGCAGCGTGCTGTTCTTTATGGGCGGTGTCTTCAATTACTGGAGGGCCTATGTAGTCATTCGCCAAGAGATTGATAAACAAGAAGCATAGAGTGGACGATAGATATATGCCCTTGAAAAGGGTTAGCCAAGCACTATAAGATGGGAAAATAACCCTAACCATAAGTACATTGTTACCCTTGAGATGGTTTATAATTCTATTAGAAGCCCTTTTTCAATTTGTCCTATTTCCCTTCTTGGCAGAAATTTATGTTCAGCATGGCCTGGTATCAGCCGATCTGTTCTTGTACAATCTGATTGTAACCTCTATGCCGGGCTTTAACTAACTGGCAAAGGAAAATTCCTAGATAGTAACCTCAAGTCAATTGCTTTAGAAAACATCATGGAATGCTGGAATAAAATATCCAGCTTGGCTAATGATTGATTTGAGTAAAAGGCTTTGGCCTGCCAGATTAAATAGATCTGGCAGGTCGAAGCCTTAAGCATGATGACATGACCAAGATAATTTTCAACCTTTCGGTACAGTTGTATTAGAAATTTGGTCTAGGTCTAAAGTCCTATTTCAATGACCCGGTGATATATTCCTTGACTTTTAAGGATGAAGGATCCAGTTTCCAGTAATGACCAAACAGGTCATTCTCCACCCCTCCAACATATATCATTTCGCACTCTAGTATGATATCTATGTAGGCCAAACAATTTACTTTTAAATCCAGATTGTCTTGCATGAGGCAAGATTCAGACTCACAAGAGGTTTTGCTGGTAATGGAATCTATATCCAGCTTCCAGAAATAACCTTGTTTATCTGAGGAGACCTTTTCGGCGAAATTGAGCTCTAGACCAAAAGCTAAACCATCTATGGAGATACAGGGGAAAGTAAAGTCCAGATCAAAATCGCTGTAAGCACATTCAACGTAAGGTTCTTCACTCTGCTCCCCGGAATAAGTATAAAAGATATTGTATTCACCATCCCTATTGTCTGCCCAGACAATGTGTGCACCACCTTCTCCAGGGAATAGCTTGGCCTGATAAGAGCGTCCAATTGCATTGGAAATGCGTTGCTCATTTGTCCAAGAAGCACCGCTGTCCTGACTGCTGGAAAAATATATTTCTGAGTTGTCATCCCCATGACGTCCATCACTCCAGACAAGGTAGAAATTAGCTCCTTGACATCCAACTGCCCCATTGTTGCTGGACAAACTGGGGTTAATGGCCTTATTACTTACAATAGAAGGCTCACCTACATCTTGACCTTGATTACTGCTGTATACATAATAAAGGAGACCATCTTTTGGATAGACCAAAACAACATCCCCATCAGTATTGGCACAAGGTTTCAACTCCTTAGGTGTTGTCCCAACTACAAAATCGCTTCCCCAGGACTGTCCAAAATCAGTGCTTCTCTTATACATAGAGCCTTCCTGATCATCATAATTCCATCTCCAACCGACATGTAGTGTACCTTGGCCATCCGTAGAGACACTGACATTGCCTCCGGAAATACGCTCATTGGTTAGTCGATGTGCGGCATTCCAGGATTGTCCGAAATTTGGGCTTATTCGATAATAGGGATTATGCCAGCCGCTTTCTCTATTGTCATGCCAAAACATGTAAAGGTTCTTGGAATCCGAGGTCATGGCTATAAGCGGATGTGTAAACCCATATGAACTGGGATATTTAGTTACATTGACAGGATCTGACCAGGTCTGACCCTGATTGGTGCTCTTCATGTACCAGCCACTCCATGTGCCTCCTCTCTTATCCCTCCAACCCAGATGCAAATTCCCGTTCAGATCGATTTCCAGGGCAGGATTTGTAGATTCTATACCGTCATCATCGGTCAATCTCTTGATTGTACTCCAGTTTTTGCCGTTGTCCAGGCTGCTTACAAAATAAATCTCTTGAGATCCTGATTGATTATCCTCCCAAACAATGTAGACTTGATCATAAAATGCTTGTACCATTGGGGCTTTTGAACTAAACCTGTTTTTTGTAATTTGCTTTATTACCAGATTATCTTCTTCAGCCTTGGGTGAATATGCTGTAATCATACGGGTCCAGTCACCAGGGCTACTAGCTTGCCAATCAATTTCAACAGATTGTCCATTAAAGTTTGTATTGTCCTTTGGTTCCAGGGAGCGATTTTTGAAATCATTATAATCAATTCCAGATAATCCTAGTATGTTGTCGCTGTTAAACAATTTTTGATCATCTGTAATGAATGCAAATATTTGGGAATCAGCATTGATTGTAGCTTGAACGCTTTTATGCCCACTACTGGGATCCCCACTGCTAGAATCCCATTGTACGTAATGGCTAGAAACTACAGTCCCTTTTTTGATTATAAAGCCATGAGAGATTTTTTTAACAAATGATACAGAAGCATTGTAGACACGATCTACTTTTAAATCTGAGTTCAAAGTTACATTTTGTTTTTCATTCCAGGCCAAAAGGAGATCATTATTGGGATCTTTTGTGATCTGTTCAGGAGGGTTGTTAGTAACATAACAGTTTTTGGCTTCACCAGTACAATTTGTAATACTTGTTAGAGTTGCTTGAACTGAGCAAGGTAAGATTACAAAAATGAAGATTAGGATTTGAAATGAAAAAAACTTTTTACAATTCATGGCTTCCTCCTTTTGGCTTGGTAAATATATAGTTGTTTGGTGCGATTCAAAATCTGGTGTTGATTTTGTGCTCAACATTATCTAATTTGGAAGCGAAATTTCTAACCTTTGAATCTTTGCCATTCAGTTCCCACCGGTTCCCAACTTAATACTGGCAATTATTCCGCTGTCGTCGTACAGTTCATTGCCTGAACCAAAAAGTTCGGTATGGAGAATAAAGGCCCCGTAAGAGGAAACACTTGAATCCATGCATTGGGGCATAGTTATG
>CAYUNZ010000076.1:0-12841 GCA_964446205.1 uncultured Desulfohalobiaceae bacterium
TGGTTTTTGGGGGTTGACAAGAATCACTTCCGATTTAAATTTTATTTAAAAGGCAATTAAATTAAGACCTTAGAAGGAGGTGATAAGATGTTACTCGAAAAATTCAATCCAAGATTAAGGAAAGAAACTCCAAGTAACATAGGAAATGATCTCAGATTAGAAAGGGATTTCTTCGATACCATGAGGGATATGCTCCGCATGCCAATTGATGAACTCTTTTCTGGTGAATTTGTCCCAACAGTTGATATAAGGGAAAAAGAGAATGAAATGGTGATTAGAGCTGAAATCCCTGGCATGGAACCAAATGATGTTGACGTTTCTTTGCAAGAGGGCAATCTTGTAATCAAGGGCGAGAAAAAAATTGAGAATGAGGACCAAAAAGATACATACTACCAAATGGAAAGCAAATACGGTAGTTTTTATCGCACCATACCTGTCTCAAGAGAAATCTCCGAAAAAGACATCAAGGCCTCTTTCAAAAACGGGGTGCTAACGGTACAACTACCTAAAAACAAAGTTGATTCAGGGAAAAAGATCCCTATTGATGTCGAATAAGACCAAGAAATCTATCGTAGAAAGCCCAGTCTTTTCTGAAAGGCCGGGCTTTCTTATTTTGCACCTTTTTAGGCCCCTTTAAGAGTTGCCAATTGTTCAGAGGCAATGTAGTCATATTTATCAGGAGAACCAACAAATAGTTGATCCGACATCTCTATAGGGGGTTCTCCTTTAATCGATTTAACAAATTCAAAGGCCTTATTCACTTTATCTCTTTCACCTTCAAGGCTCAAATGAACTGAACCTTCTGAGCCAGCAATACCGCCTGATCCTACATGATAAGCTCGAAGACCAAAAAGGATACCAAAGGCCTGAATCTCAGTAATCACTTTGGCCAAAGGAACAGGGACAAGTGTAGCCGGTATACCTGTTGAATAGGTATAATAAAAAACCCCCGTATGCCTTGCTGAGTCATCAACTGAAAAGACCATCTTCTCCAGACTAACCGGTATTAGTAAATCACATCTGCGAGCTATCAAAACAGGCCAGGCCATACCAATGGTCCCAGCCTTTAAGGAAGCTACGTAAATCCCGGCATTACCTTGACTATCAACAGCATTGGCCCCTTTTACAAATACATCGCCGGGGCGAAAATTTTGTATCTCCAGGTTGGAATCTGCACCCTCCACAACTCGGCCTTTTTTAATTACATGCCAAGTACAGGGAGGCGGAGCAGAATTGACTGTGGTGAAGCCGTCTCCGACAAGCCCCGCTGTTTGGGCAGCCTTATTCTCAATGGTTATATCGAACAGCTCTTCGCTGACATAGGCATTGGTAATACCACGAGCCAAAATAATTATTCCTTCTGCCCAAGCCTTTTGGATCTCATAACAAGCTACGGTTGCCTTGGCCAATAAGCGTCTCGACTCTGCGGGATTCAAGACAATCATGGCCGAGACCATTTCATGGCTTGATTGAATTTCCGGTAGATCGACTTCATAAAACATATCTTTCCTCCCTATTCGAAATATAATCCAGACAGTTATTCCTTCTAAAAACCCAATAAACCCAACACTCAATAAAATCATAACCCTCTAGGAAAACGCTTTTTCAAATCATTTTAAAAAATACCTCCGCCAAGAAATAAACGAAAGAGGCTTAAACAAAGGGCAACTAAAGAACAGATAAAGCCTAGACGTCCAGCACTCTTTTTCTCTAATCCGTCCGGAGATTTAGCCAGGTATCCCAAGACTACACCTATGACAGCAAAAGGAACCACAAACCAATTGAGGATCCCTAAAAAAGGTAAAAAGGCAAGGAACATCCCCAATAAAGACACAATCCCCCATATTACGCTTATAAATCCCATGTGTTTCTCCTAAATAGATTATATCAGTGTGCTTATAAAAAAAGGGGTTACCTCCTTCACTGGTAACCCCTTATATTATTTTTCAGGTACTTGTAAACAGAAGTCTAGGCATTGGCAGTGGCTGATGCTTCACAGCCACCGTTTTCCCAGGAGTCCTGCCCCTCATCTAGGCAAACCAGTGGCCAAACCTCATCAATATGCTCTACAGTCTTGAGTTCAATATTCTGTCTCAATTCAGACGGTACCTCTTGAAAGTCCTTATAATTTTGAGCAGGCAATATAACCGTTTTGATCCCTATTGCACTAGCAGCCAGGATCTTTTCTTTTATCCCGCCTACAGGTAGGACCCTGCCTCGTAAGGTTATCTCTCCTGTCATAGCCACATCATTGCGTAAAGGTTTATTGACCAAAGCAGATAACAAAGCCATCACAAGGGTAATACCAGCGGATGGACCCTCTTTGGGAGTTGCCCCAGAGGGAACATGGACATGAATATCTCGTTTTTCTGAAAAATCAGGATCCAAACCAAGACGTTCTACCCTGCTACGAGCATAACTAAGGGCAGCCTGAGCACTCTCTTTCATGACTTCACCTAATTGGCCGGTCAAGATCAGCTTGCCTTGCCCGGGCA
Organism: uncultured Desulfohalobiaceae bacterium; assembly: GCA_964446205.1. Taxonomy (GTDB): domain Bacteria; phylum Desulfobacterota; class Desulfovibrionia; order Desulfovibrionales; family Desulfothermaceae; genus CAYUNZ01. The sequence goes on from CAYUNZ010000076.1 coordinate 2,496, forward strand.
TAACAGTCACCTCAACATGGAGTATCTCTCCACCACTAGCTGTCCAGGCCAGCCCCATAGCCACACCTGGCAACAGTTCTTTTTCCCGTTCCTCTTCTTGGTACCTTGGCACCCCTAGATACTTATGGACATTGCTGGCTACAATCCTAAAGTGTCTATTTTTGCTACCCTCGGCAACCTTTCTGGCCACCTTACGACAGATAGCAGCAATCTCTCGTTCCAGATTTCTCAAACCGGATTCCCGGGTATACTTTCTTATAACTGTGGACAAAGCCCTATTGGCAATATTGATCTGTTCCGGCTTCAATCCATTCTCTTGAATCTGCCTGGGGACAACAAACCTGTTGGCTATCTTGATCTTTTCCTGCTCCGTATAACCAGGTATCCTGATAACCTCCATCCTGTCCAAAAGCGCCGGAGGGATTGTATCCAATATATTGGCCGTACAGATAAACATGGTCTTGGACAAATCAAAGGGGACATTCAGATAGTGATCGGTAAAAGTACTGTTTTGCTCAGGATCCAAAACCTCTAACAGAGCGGATGAGGGATCACCACGAAAATCAGCCCCGACTTTATCAACCTCGTCCAGCATGAAAACCGGGTTCTTTGTAGTAGCCTCCTTAATGCCTTGGATAATTCGACCAGGCATAGAACCTATATATGTCCTTCTATGACCTCGGATCTCAGCCTCATCTCTCATGCCACCCAAAGACATCCGAACGAATTTACGATTCAAACTCCTAGCAATAGATCTACCAAGAGAGGTCTTACCCACACCAGGGGGACCAACAAAACACAGAATAGGACCCTTCATCTTTGGATTCAATTTCCTGACACTCAAATATTCAAGTATCCTTTCCTTGACTTTTTGCAGGTCATAGTGATCTTCATCCAAGATACGGGCCGCCTTTTTGATATCAAGCTGGTCCTTGGATACCTTTTTCCAGGGCAATTCCACCAACCAATCCAAGTAGGTACGAATAACAGTCGCCTCTGAAGAATCAGGGTGCATATTTTCCAGCCGGCCCAATTGTTTATGTGCTTCTTTCTTGACCTGCTTGGGCATGCCGGATTTTTCTATTGACTGCCTAAGCTCTTCAAATTCTTCTTCCCCGTCTTGGTCTTCTCCAAGTTCCGACTTAATTGCCTTTAGCTGCTCTCTCAAAAAGAACTCTCTTTGGGCTTTGTCCATCCCCTCTTTGGCCATGTTCTGTATCTTGCTCTGCAAACTGGCCACTTCCACCTCTTTCATCAACTGCGAATTGACAAGCTGCAATCTCTCCATAGGCTCCTGACACTCAAGGATAGCCTGGGCTGTGGAGGTTTGCATCCTAAGATTCGAGGCTATCAAATCCGCCAAACGACCAGGTTCTTCAACACTATTAAGAACAGTCATAATCTCTGAAGTATCCATGCCGCGTAAAGAAATAATTTTCTCACTTTGTTCCCTAGCTGTTCGCATCTGAGCCTCTTCATCCGGGCCAATTTCCTTGACCTCCTGTTCTTGGATAGGCTCAACCTCAACAATAGGATAAGGGTCTTCCTGAATTGTATTAGTGATCTTAGCCCGGGATAGACCCTGAACCAAAACCTTTAAACGCCCATCAGGCATTTTTAGCATACGCATAATCATGGCTACCGTGCCTATCTTATAGACATCTTCTACTTGAGGTTCTTCAGTCTTTTCATCTTGTTGTGTTGAGACTATCAGGTATCTCTTGTCATTAAGAGCTGCCTCAATGGACTTGATAGATTTGTCCCGCCCAACGAATAAAGGAATAATCATATAGTTAAAAACCACAATATCTCTAACTGCAAGCATAGGGAGCTGCTTTGGGAGCTCATTGCTGTCAATACCAGACTCATCACTATTGTTCTGGGCATCTACAGGGGTTGGCAGAGTATCCTGGTGCTGCTTCTGATCCATATTTTCGAATTCAGGACTGTATTGATACTTATTTTCTTCACTCATACTTTCGACTCCTAAGAAGGAATTTATTACTGGCTATCACAAAATAATAATAACTAAATCTATAATAATACATTCAAGCCCTGTTGCAACCCCCCTGTAAACAATTTTACCAAGAAGATGACAGCCAAAGGCCCATAATGGTCATCCAAGCTAATTTTCCGGACAACCATCTCCTAGATATATTTGGCTTGGTCATGAAGTACTCTTGCAGCATCCACCTTGGAGTAAGCAGCAGAAAGACGGTCAGCTTTTTGGACCTGGGCAATAGATTTTCTAAGCTTGTATTATAGGTAAGTATTAAATTTGACTGATTATGAGAAGGGCAAAATGATATGATCTTTTTAAATATTCAGATATGCATTTGACTTAACAAACACAAGACAAACAACCTATAAATCCAGTCTGCTGACTAGATCATCCCCTCAGCTTGGAAACTATAGTAGCGATCCTCAGCCACAATCACATGATCCAGGATACGTAAACCTATCTCAGAAGCAGACTTTTTTATCTGCTTAGTAAGTTCAATATCATGTGAGGAGGGACTTGGATCACCACCTGGATGATTGTGGACAAGAATAACCCCAGAAGCATCATGGATCAAAGCGATCTGCAAAACTTCCCTTGGAAAAACAGGTGTCTGATCGACTGTTCCCTGACCTGCCCTAGTAAAATGGGTCAAGCGGTTCTTATTATCAACCAGAGCCAACCAAAAGCTCTCCTTACTGGAAAAGCCGATTCTGGTTCTGGCCAGTTCAGCCACTACATAAGGGCTATCTACAATCCGTTTTTCTCTGAGACTGTCCTCATGAAGCCTGGACCAAAATTCTTGCCACAAGCACCAAAAGACCTCTAGACCCCGACCAAAACCTCGAATAGAACGCAGTTCATGATTTTGTGCAGTCAAAATACCTTTCAAGGAACCAAAACGCGTTAAGAGTTCCTTAGCCAGAGGCTTTGTATCCTTCCGGGGCAAGCCATATCCCAATAAGAGTTCCAAAAGCTCATAATCGGAAACTAGATCAGGTTGAAGAAAAAAACGTTCCTTGAGCCGTTTACGATGACCGGTATAATGAGGAGGTTCATCCATTTGCTTGTTCATGTTCCCAATACTTAAAAGGCCTGATTTGGAGCTTTTGAGGACTGCGGATTGAAGATCTCCATAAGTCCACTCATCAACATTTCAAAGGCCTGCTCTGGAGTGCGCTCCCCAGACTTCAATCCTGTCTCAGCTTCTAATATCAAAGTCCATATGGGTATCAAATTCTTTTTACCTAATCGTTGGGCCAATCTCTTTTTGTCTTGTTTTACCGAAGGAGGCATTTTGACCTTTTGATCCTCTCCAGAGATAAGTTGCCACATCAATCTGGCCTCTCTCAACATGAGGGCCAAAAAAGGCATCAGCATCTCTGTTTGGGAAGCCATCTGGCTTCGAAAAATCTGTCTCCATATATCTGCTTCTCTGCCGGGAGATTCCAAGGCCCTTAAGAACTGAAAGATATCCATTTCACCTTGAAAAGAAATAACCCTCAAATCTTCCATGTCAAGCTGTTTCGTGTCCGCTGCAAGGAGTTCAAGTTTTTTCAATTCATTTTGAACAACAGAGGCATTTAGCGGAAGGAGTTGACAAATGGACTGGAAAACATCCGGAGGAATAAAGACATCCTTGTTCTTAGCCCATTTCTCAAGTAATTCTTTGATTTCGGATTTGCTCAGTCCCGGAGATTGCCAAATCCAACCCTTTTTTCGGGCAATCTGCCAGTACCTTTGTTTAGTCAGTCCCGAAGGCAATGCAGGCTTACCTCTAGACCATTCATTCTCCAGACAAAAAAACGGCCATATATTCGGACGAAACCTGTCTAATACAGAGGACAATTTCCCCCAGACCTGATTGGTATTCTTTTCTGCCTTTCTCAAAACAACAGCCTTGGGCTGTTCAATGAGACTGCTCAAAGTCAAATTCTTCCAGTATGTGTCTGGGATCTCTTCATCAGCCCAGAAAATCTTCTGCTGCCAATTATCAGTCTGAGACTGCAGCTGGCCTTGAATATATTGCTTTAAAAGAGCACTGTCCGGACAAATACAAAAGAAAAATCCTGGCCGGTTGGTCATAAACAACAACATCTCGCCCTGCTGAATATGATTCAGCAGGCCTAGCTATATTTGGAATGACAGTAAAGTAACCGATGAAATCAAAAGTTTTGACTCAGCTGATCGGCCAATCTTTCCATACCCAGATCAATCACCCGGCGTTCAGCCGATTGACTATCAGGACCATTTTCATCGCCTGTAAAGGGCTCTTGTTCTACTATTGTCCTTGATTCCCACAACAGGGAATGATCTTTCTGACGAAAGATCCTACCTTGGAATACCAAGGTCACTTCTGATTTGACAGTTTGATCATCAGCATCCTCTAACTTAGTCGAACTGCTCCAGGTATTGATCTCAATTTCCATCAACCCTTCCGCCTGACTACGGTCTACCCATTTTATCTGCCCCCTACGAGTGAATTCATCTCGCAAAGCAGAACGTAAGTAAGGTCCCAACCAGGTTTCAGTGCTAGGATTGATCACCTTGACCAAACATAAGGTATGAATATCTTCAGGCAAGACCAAAGGCACAGAGGATGTCAAACGATATCCGCAGGAACAAAGACCAAAAATAAAGAGCAAAAGACAGAACGTATACTTATAGAAAGAGGAATTAACTCTCATATTCTTGTTATTCTCATGAAAACTTAAAGGGATCAAAGGACAATATTTACCAGTTTATCTGGCACAATAATAACATCCTTGATAGTTCTGTCTTGAATATATCTCTTAACATTTTCATGGCTTAGGGCCATTTGCTGAATTTGTTCCTTGTCTGTTGCGGCCGGAACAGTAATCTTACCCCTAAGCTTGCCATTGACCTGAACAACCAATAATCTCTCTTTTTGTTTTAAGGCCTCGGGATCATATCTGGGCCAAGAAATTTGTGCCAAATGCTGACTATACCCGGTTTGATCCCATAATTCTTCGCATATATGGGGGACCATTGGATAAAGTATGACCAAGAGAGTAGACCAGGCAGAAGAAAAGACTTGTGGTCCAATTCTTTGTTCCAACAAGTCCTCTTTTTTCCCGGAAAGTTCATTCATCAGTTCCATGGCTGAGGCTATAGCTGTGTTGAATTGAAAAGTATTCTCCAGGTCATGGCTGACCTTCATCAGGCTTTGATGCTCCTTTCTCTGAAGCCCTTGCTCTAGTTCGGAAAGCTTGGCCGATCTAAAATTGGCACAAGGACCTATGGGTTGGAAAAAGTCCCGACATTCCTGACCAAAACGCCAAAGGCGGTTAAGGAACCGATAACTACCTTCGACACCTTGATCATTCCAATCCAGATCCTTTTCCGGGGGGGAGGCAAACAAGGTGAACAAACGGGTGGTATCAGCCCCATAGTTTTCCAACATGTCATTGGGATCAACAATATTACCTTTGGATTTACTCATCTTGGCCCCGTTCTTCAAAACCATCCCCTGGGTCAGAAGGTGCTGAAAGGGTTCATCATTATCCATATATCCCAAGTCTCTCAAGACTTTAGTAAAAAAACGTGAATATAAGAGGTGGAGAATGGCATGTTCAATCCCCCCAATATATTGATCCACTGGCATCCAATAATCCAGATACTTTCTGTTGAAAGGGGCTTCTGACAAATGAGCGTCTGTGTAGCGGGCAAAATACCAACTTGACTCAACAAATGTGTCCATTGTATCGGTTTCCCTTTTCCCTGGACCTCCACATCTAGGGCAAGAGACATTAACAAAGTCTTTGTCCTCAGGAAGAGGAGAACGGCCGTCCGGACGGGTCTTGACATCCAAAGGCAAAACAACCGGGAGATCTTCTACAGGGACCGGGATTGCTCCGCAATGTTCACAATATATAACTGGGATAGGGGCTCCCCAATAACGTTGCCTGGAGATATTCCAGTCGCGGAGCCGATAAGTGACAGCCTTTCGTCCTTGTCCTTGGAGCTCAAGTAGCTCGGATATCCTGGTCTTGGCCTGTTCATTGTCTAAACCGGAAAATCGATCTGAGTTAACAAGGACTCCCGGCCCGCTATAGGCCTGTTTTTTTGTAACTCCTTGAGAATGGGCCTCATAAGGCTCAACTACCCAAAGGATATCCAGACCATATTTCTGGGCAAACTCAAAATCACGCTGGTCATGGGCAGGAACAGCCATGACAGCACCTGTACCATATTCCATAAGGACAAAATTGGCTACATAAATGGGCATACTCCTGCCAGTGACCGGATTTATACAGTATCTACCGGTAAAGACCCCTTCTTTTTCCTGATCCTCAGACCCTCGCTGGGCATTGTCTATATCCTTAGCAAATTCTATTACTCTTTGTTGATTGGGCATACCCTGAACCAGGGTATCTAATATAGGATGCTCTGGTGCCAGACTCATAAAGGTAGCCCCGAAGAGGGTATCAGGTCTGGTGGTAAAGACACGTATTGAAAGGTCAAAATCCTGGACCTGAAAGTCTATCTCCGCACCCTCACTCTTGCCGATCCAATGTTCCTGCATGGTCAAAACCTTTTCAGGCCAAGATTGGGACAACATCCCCAAGCAATCTAACAATTCCTCGGCATATTCAGTAATCCGGACAAACCACTGATAAAGATCTTTTTGCTCAACACTGGAACTGCAGCGCCAACACTGCCCATCTTCCACCTGTTCATTGGCTAGTACGGTCTGACAGCCAGGACACCAATTGACAGGTGCCTTTTTCCGATAGACCATATCACGTTGCCACAATTCAAGAAAAAAGAGCTGTTCCCATTGGTAGTAATCCTGATCACAAGTAGCAAACTCTCGCTGCCAGTCCAAAGAAAATCCCAACTTCTGCAATTGAGTCCTCATTTCATCAATATTCTTATATGTCCATTCGGCCGGATGAACACCATGTTCTATAGCCGCGTTCTCCGCCGGTAAACCAAAGGCATCCCAACCCATTGGATGAAGGACATTATAACCACAGGCCCGTTTATATCGGGCAATCACATCGCCGATAGTATAAACCCGGACATGACCCATATGGATCCGACCAGAAGGATATGGAAACATCTCCAAGACATAGTACTTCTCTCGTTGTCTATTGTACTCTGCAGAGAAGTACCCTTTGCTATCCCAAATATTCTGCCACTTACTCTCGACTTCCTGTGGTACGTAAGAACACATCAACCTGCTACCTTTACTGTTCTAATTCAAAAGTCTTATCTGTTTGATCATCCCCCAATTCCGTCTTATCTTCTCCAGACTTTAACTTGGAGGCACAGGACAGATCACCTTGACCGATACTCTTGGCTACACCATCCAAAAGACCATTAACAAACTGTCTCGATTTTTGGTCCCCATATCTCTTACTAAGCTCAATCCCCTCATTAATAGCAACCTTTACTGGTACTTCTTGGCAATACAATATCTCATACAAAGACAAACGAAGTATAGCCAGTTCAACATGGGCAATCCTTTCAAGACGCCAATTTTTCGAAAAAAGGGCAATGGTCTTATCCAATTGATCAAGATGCTCTAAGACCCCTTGAAGCAAGCTCTGGGCAAATTGATTGGCTGAAGAAGAGTATTCATCTAAAAACAAATGATAAAATGTACGGTTTATGAATAATTCTTGATCACCTTGGCTAAAATGCCAGCCATAAAGGATCTGAAAGGCCCTTTCACGCCCTATTCGTCTAGGAGACTTATTATTGGTGTTCATATTATTTTAAGCCATCAAGATTCTTCAAAACTTGGGCTGTTTCCAGAGCAGCCTGAGCAGCATCTGCTCCCTTATTACCGGCTTTACTGCCAGCCCGTTCAATGGCCTGTTCTAAGGTATCGGTAGTCAAAATCCCAAAACCAATCGGGACTGTATGCTCAATGGACATATTGGCTAAACCTTTTGACACTTCAGCAGCCACATAATCGAAATGAGGAGTTGCCCCACGAATGACCGCCCCCAAACAAACAAAACCATCAAACTTATTTTGCAATATAGTCTTTTTGACCACTACCGGCATATCAAATGAGCCGGGGACTCGAATTAGAGAAAGATTATCGCTATCTGCGCCGTGACGGATCAAATAATCAATGGCTCCGGAAATCAACTTATCAACGACAAAATCGTTAAAACGGCTGGCCACAAGAGCAAACCTCAAACCTTTAGCCTGGAGTTGTCCTTCTATTGTCGATATATTCATCATGATCTCAAGCCTTCCTTCTCTTCTTGGTCAAAGTAATCAAGCAGATGACCCAACTTTTCCTTTTTTGTACGCAAATATTGTTCATTACACTCATACATCGGACCTATAATCGGGACCCTTTCAACGACTTCCAAACCATAACCCTCCAAACCAACGAGTTTTTTGGGATTATTGGTCATCAAACGCATCTTGGAAACACCTAAATCGACCAATATTTGGGCTCCAATGCCATAATTTCTCAAATCTGGTTTAAATCCAAGAGACAGATTGGCCTCGACAGTATCTTGACCCAAATCCTGAAGATGATAGGCCCTTATCTTGTTGCCCAGGCCAATTCCACGACCCTCCTGCCTCATGTAGAGTAAGACACCCTTACCCTCTTCCTCGATCATCTGCATGGACTTTTGTAGCTGAGACCCGCAATCACAACGCATACTCCCAAAGACATCTCCTGTAAGGCATTCACTGTGAACACGAACCAAAACAGGCTCATCCTCTAAAATCTCCCCTTTGATAAGAGCGATATGGGTATAATCATCAATGTCACTCTCATAGGCAACAGCCCGAAAATCACCATAATTCGTCGGTAGATTGGCTTCACCTAGGGGATGAACCAGGGAATCAAATTTGGAACGATACCTTATCAGGTCTTCAATCGTAGCAATCTTGAGGCCATGTTCCTGGGCAAAGACCTCCAAATCCGGCATCCTGGCCATGTTACCGTCATCCCGCATGATTTCACAAATAACCGCGGCTGGTTTGCGCTTGGACAACTTAGCCAGATCAACACTGCCCTCGGTTTGACCAGCCCGGACCAGGACGCCTCCTTCCCTGGCTCGAAGCGGGAAAATATGACCAGGGGTAGAGATATCTTCAGGTGTGACATGGTCTTGCACCGCAGACAATATGGTCGTTGCCCTGTCATAGGCAGAAATTCCGGTTGTAACTCCCTTGGCTGCTTCTATCGAAACTGTAAAGGCAGTACCGAATCTAGACTCATTGCGCCTGGGTTGAAGATCAAGATCAAGTAGCTCAACCCACTCCGGGGCCAAGGCAAGACAAATCAGACCCCGACCATATTTGGCCATAAAATTAATGGCTTCAGGTGTGATCTTCTCGGCAGCTATGGTCAAATCACCTTCATTCTCCCGATCTTCGTCATCAACCAGAATAATCATCCGTCCTTGTTTAATTTCCTCAATGGCTTCTTCTGGAGTACAAATTGTAGTCATAACATACTCTTTTTATAAATTTCAAAAAATAGATTTTAACTTAATCCTTCTTCTAGAACAACCGCTAAGGGTCAAGTCAGAAAAAGTCAATAAGTTATAAAGTAGGTAAAGCTTGACACAGGATAACCAAATTTGTTGCTTATTATATAAAACCTTGCTCTCTTAGAAAGTCTTCCGAAACTCCCTTTTTGTTTTCTGCTGATTTTATAGAATATTCATTCCCCAATGGTCCAAGCATCCCGGCCACATATTTAGCAATCAGATCCGTTTCCATATTGACAGAAGTGCCTGTTCTCCAATGGTAGATTATTGTCTCTTTCCAGGTAGTCGGGATGATATTGACCTCCAGATATCCTTTCTGACATACATTCACGGTCAGACTAACCCCATCAAGAGCAATCGAACCCTTGCCTACAACATAAATAGACCACTCTTCAGGGAAATCAACACCCACAATATAAGACTGTCCGACTTGCTGGAGATTATAAACCTTAGCCGAACAATCAACATGTCCACTGACAAAGTGTCCTCCCAGTCTAGCTCCTAAGGCCAAAGCCCTTTCCAGATTGACCTTGTCCCCCCTCTTTAAATGAGTAAGATTGGTCTTTGAAAGCGTTTCTTGGGAAGCATAAACAACAAAATGGTCTTTGGTTATATCTTCTATACTCAAGCAGGCCCCGTTAATGGCCATACTTTCCCCTAATTGCAAATCAGGCAATAGCTTTTGAGATCTAATCTTAAATCTGCCCTCCTGACCTTGCTTGTCTATATCTAGAACATGACCTATGGATTCTATAATTCCGGTGAACATAAGCTATGCTTGTCAACAGGCCTTTATTTAGTTCCCATCCGGAAAGTTTTGATTTCCGGATATGGAAATAACAAGTTTTCAA
>CAYUNZ010000077.1:0-6228 GCA_964446205.1 uncultured Desulfohalobiaceae bacterium
ATGGGCAAATGGGGTCATTCCCTGCCTATAAATACCATAAGTGGAGGATTCCCTGGCAGAATATACCCGGTTAATCCAAAGGGTGGTCAACTCTTTGATCGAACAGTATATACCAGCCTGCTGGATATACCTGAGGATATAGATCTAGTGGTTGTCTCTATTCCGGCAGACCAAGTCATAGATCTAATTCCTCAAATGCAAACCAAAAAGGTCAAGGGCATGATCTTAGTTTCTTCTGGCTTCAGTGAAACCGGTCCTGAAGGCAAGGCCAAGGAAATGGACCTTGTACGTGAGGCAAGAAAGGCGGATATCCCCTTTTTAGGCCCAAATACTATGGGCTTATGCAATCCTCACTCCAACTTTCACTGTACCGGAGCTATTGTCCGTCCCAAATCAGGATCCACGGCAATGGTTTCTCAATCCGGAAATATGGGGGCCCAACTGCTGTCCTTTGCTGTCAAGCAAGGCATAGGTATGCGGATATTTTGCGGCTCTGGAAACGAGGCCTTACTGACAATTGAGGATTTTATGGAGGCCTTGATCAATGACTCACTAACCGAGACAGTTATGCTCTATGTAGAAAGTGTCAAGGACGGGCAACGTTTCTTTAAGGCTATAAAAGACCTAGCTCAAAAAAAACCAGTCCTTCTGCTCAAAGGCGGTGAATCCAGGGCAGGAGACAAGGCTGCTTCTAGCCATACCGGAGCCCTGGGATCAAACACCAGAGTCTTCAACTCCCTCTGCAAGCAAACCGGAGTCCTAAAAGTAGATGGCCCCATGGATCTCCTGCATATGGCCGCTGCTTTCTCCTCCCTACCCTTACCTCAAGGCAAGAATGTGGTTATTATTACAGTTGGTGGAGGATGGGGAGTCATAACTGCAGATCTATGCACAAGATATGGTTTACAGATCCCGGAGATACCTGCCGATATCCGAGAAAGTATTGACTCCTTGCTTCCTGACTATTGGAGTCGATCAAATCCCATTGATCTGGTTGGGGAAAGAGACATGGACCTGCCGATCAAGGTCCTGGAAAAAGTTCTCGAGTGGGAGGAATGCGATGCAGTCATCAACCTAGGAATCTTGGGCCGAGGGGCTATGCTCAACCGTTATCTGGAGGCAATCAGTAACTCTGACCCTAACTACAATCAAAGTTTACTTGAGAAGGAAAGCCAAAACTTTTATCTTGCTGAAGCCAGATATGTCAACACAGTGGCCAGATTGACAACAAAATACAACAAACCTGTCTTTGGTGTACGCCTAGAGTCTGATGCTGAAGACAAGACAATCATAGAGGTCCAGGATTGTCGATACAAAGCTGTTTTTTATGAGACCCCTGAGAATGCAGTCAAGGTATGCGCCAAAATGTACAGATATTACAAGTTCCTATATCCTGAAAATAAAGAGTAGGCTAATACAGAGGCCCAAGTGTTCCCTTTTAGGTAATAGCACATAATTTGAAAACATAAATTGAAAATTAATCAAAATTTTGATATCTTGTAATTATTCGAAAGCAATACAATCCTCTTTTATTTTACCTCAATAAAATTCAACAAAACTATGGAGATGAATTATGACCCGCAATGAAATTATGAATTTACCGGAAAAAGATCTATTAGGGCTTATTTTCAAGAATTTTGGGATTAAGATCTCTGGTTTAGATGACAACACAAACATGTCATCTGCTTGGCAGATTAGCCAAGAAATTGTTAAACAAGGCTGGGGGATTGATATAAGATTAACTGAGGGGCTTATAAACGTTGACGGCTATAAATTCGATAATGGTCCGGGGACAATATTTGCCCAATATGGTTCTAGACCCAATTTCAAGACCACAGTGGAAGGAATCTGCAAAACATCTCTAGTCGCTCTACAAACAGTACAAAAACTACGTGAATAAAAGGCAATTCTCATATGATATATAATAACTGATCATGATCCATCTCAGACTATGGGAAACTGACTCTATCTTTATTCTGGAACCCTAAGTCCCATTATGCAAAACCTCAGCCTGTTCCAAAAGCAGACCCTTGAAACGATCTAGTGTTACTGGATAGGGTTGTATAGGAATACCCATCCAGTCAGAATAATCCAGAAATTCTTCTGGGTATTCCGACATATATTCCTCTACAAACCCAAGACCATCCAGGACAATAGCTCCTCCGGTGTGTCGCGGGAAATTCTCATTGGCCAGACCTTTATCCCAGCCCTTAAAGACATAGCTGCGAAACTTTACCCAGCCGGGGGTCATCCACAAGACCTTTTGATCCCCAGCAACCTCCATAGCAATCCTTTCTCGCTCTTCCCGGCCAGCAATCATATCCATGCAATGAGTTGCTTGTATCCTAGACACTCCAGGTCCTTGTTCCTCAATAATTGTATGCATTGTCCTTGTCGGCTGATCTGCATTGATGTAACAAAACTTACCCCCATAGACTACAACTACCTTATCGGCCTTACTTTTTGCCTGATTGATCCTCTCAATGAGTTGACGTTCCAGTTCCTTGACATCCTCATGCAACCCGGGAGTAGTAAAAAAAATGGCTTTGGCATCCAAAAAACCTTCTTTTTTGAGAGCATTGATCTCCAGGCTCAAAGTCCCGCAAGAGACCAGGGCAATATCTGCAAAAGATTGAGAAGACATGACATTTCCACCTTCAAACTAGATCAAATTATAATTATTATGATTTTTTATTTTTGTTTCTTCGGTCAACGGTTCACGGTCCACAATTTTCCATGTTATCCTTTAGTCTATATCCTTTCAGATTGGAATTGGAATACCTTCTGAAGTTCCGGATGATTTTCCAGGGCCTTTAAAAACTGATTTGTCCTCCTATCAACCCGTGATTTGTAAATTGCTACCACTTTACTCATAACATGAAAACCCAGTTCAAAATCAGAATTTAAAATATTTAAGAGTTCATGTCCATGAACACTAATCAACTCACATGGTTCAACGCAGATTGCAGTCACCGAGCTCTTCTCTCCTGGTAACAGAGCTGTCAAACCAAAACTAAAGCCTGGTTTGATGGCCCCAAGAGTGACGTTGACATTGGCAGAGGCCTCGACCTCCAAAAGGACCTTTCCGGTCAAGAGCATATATAAATATTGTGGATATTCATCCTCATTAAAAAAGACCGTGCCGTCACTATATAACTGTAACTGGGCTATTTGCCCTATTTTCTCCAACATTGAATCCGGTAAATCTTGCACAAGCAAAACATTGCGCAACTCTTCACATGAGACCATAACCCTTCTCCTTGTCTAATCTCAACCTAACCTACATGCCCTGACAGACACAACAAAGCATGAGAGAAAACGTTGACTGTTCACCGTCGACCGTTAACCGAAAAAAAAACGAAGAAGTTCAATTGATTTGATTCTTCGGTCAACGGTTTACCCGGTTAAATCTCTTTTTATTTAACTGGGTCAACGGTTCACGGTCTACGTTCTTTACATGTTAATTGAACAAGAAAATCAAAATAATAAAGACTGCTGACAAACCAGCCCCAATGCCAATAGGCAAGCTCCCTTGCATAATGTCCGAATAAACACTTGATTTCTTAATTTCCAATCTCTTACCACTGATACCAATAATCAACCAATAATTAACAAGGATAAACAAGGCCATCCGAGCCATAGAGTCTTGAAAGAATCGAGCTAATCCTCTGACTAAGGATATAAAGACAAATTCAAACATAGCATTGACACCATTTAGACCCTTATCAACTATTGTATACACCAATCGTCCGCCTATTCGATAAAACCAGTCAGTATCCAATGAGATTGTCTCTGTTCGTTTCAAAAGAGGCAAAAACAAGAAAAAGACAAGAGCAGAAAACATAAGGAGCTGAAGCTGACCTGTCAGATGTGCTCCAGTATAAGCGTAATAATCGGCCATCTGATAAGGTAGTATATTATAAAGCGGTTGGGGATAAAGGCCAATAAAAAAACACATAAAAGCCAAAAACCCCATAGCAATAAGCATTGACCAATTTGTTTCCCCGGGACGTAAACCCTTGTCTTTGGCAAAAAAGACAAAATAAGGAAACTTTATACCTGCATGTAAAAAGACACCAGCTGAGGCAATCTCCAGAATGAGCCAGGCCCAGATCAAATGTTGATGGACCGAACTCTCAATAATTAGAGATTTGGTTGTAAATCCGCTGGTTAAAGGAAAAGCAGATATGGCCAAAGCCCCAACCGAACCAAATATAAGAGTCCAAGGCATAGTCTTATATAGCCCGCCTAGATCAGTACATTTGCTCTTTCCGGTCATAAAAAGGACTGATCCGGCCGACATAAAAAGCAAACCCTTGTAAATAATATGGGCAAAGGCATGGGCTGCAGCCCCGTTAAGGGCCATAGTCGTCCCTATGCCTACTCCAGTGACCATAAAACCAACCTGGTTAATAATCGAATAGGCCAAAATACGGCGCATATCATTTTCCAGCAAGGCATAGAAAATTCCGTAAATGGTCATTAAGCAACCAATAAAAATCAATATCTCCCAACCTGGAAAACCACGAATGAGAGTATATACTGCAGTTTTTGTAGTAAAAGCACTTAAAATAACGCTACCAGTAACTGTCGACTCAGGATAAGCATCCGGAAGCCAAGCTGAAAAAGGAGGGGCGGCCGCATTGACAAGAATACCTATCAAAATCAAGTAGGTTGCAAGATTGTGGACTGAGATGGCCTCAAAGCTAACCTGTCCAGTTTGTCCTATATAAAGCACAATCCCGGCTAACAAAGATAATCCACCGACTATGTGTACCAATATATATCTAAATCCGGCATTATAGGCCTTTGTCTTTTGTCTGGCCAAAATAAGCATGACTGAAGCAACAGCCATTATCTCCCAATAAAAATACAAAGAAACCAAATCTCCAGCAAAGACAACACCTAGCGCACTGCCTATATAAAACAAGGCTGACATATGTTGACGCCCATCACACAAATAATAGGAATATATACTAGTTGTCAGGGCATATAGGGTAAATATATAACCGAATAGCTTGCTCAGTTTATCAACTCTAAGTAAGGTCAGATCAAAACCAAAGAATTGAACCTGCCAATAGAGTCCCTCTTCAAGAAAAAAGATAAAGACAAGCGTGATAGCCGGGACAATTATCATATACCAATTCCTTCCTTTTCCCTGAAAGAATGGAATCAGGAAGGCCCCTATTATAAGTATCCAAGCAGGAGGAATATATGTCATAACTGTTCAGCTTTGTTGAAAAGTTTAGGATAAAGTCAGCATTTTACTGGCTTATATTCGTCAAAATAAGTCTGTCCAGGTATAGACTTAGAAAACAAGATTAAAGAATCTGGACCGATAAGGTAAATTAAAAAAATCTCTTTTCAGACGGCCCAACCATGACTACTGATCGAGTTCTTTCTGTCCTTTTTCATAATAACTCTCTTGCCTTTTCAAAAACATTCCTCCTAGCTTGGCCAATAAAATAAGTACAGCGCAAGATATGAATCCCAAAACTGCGTAAAAGCCAAAAAAGGAGTCAAAACCAAAATGAGGATGTCGACCAATAAACAATTCCGGCAGAAGTGTCAGAGCACAAATGGCATAGAGAATTATCCATAGAACCCTCAATGTCTTTGGCCTTTCCAAAAAACCTTTCTGTTCTTGCTCAGCCATAAATCAACCTCACAACAAAGAATCCAATCAGAATCCCAGACCTATTTCTGCCAATCTCTCAAATATTGTTGGATAAAAGAAAAGAACGATAGAGACAAAAGCTGTCAATGACAGGGGCACAACACACCATATAGGTGCTTCCTGAAAGTAAGATGCTCCGTCAACGTCTTTCTCCACATTAAAAAAGCCTCGAAAAACAATCGGCAGGAAGTAAACAGCATTCAAGAATGAACTGACCAACAAGACAACCAATAAAGGAAGCTGATTTGCTTCCATCGACCCAAGGACAAGATACCATTTACTGAAAAAACCTCCAGTTGGAGGTAAACCTATTACGCTAAGAGAACCAATAAAAAAAGCCGTCATGGTGATAGGCATCCTTTTCCCAATCCCATTCATTTGACTGATAAACTTTTTACCAGTGGCCACCATAATTGCTCCAGCACAAAAGAATAAAGTAATCTTACCAAAGGCGTGCATAGCGATATGTATAAGCCCTCCGATCATCCCTTTAGGCGAGAGAAGGGCAACACCCAAGACAATGTAAGAAAGCTGGCTTATAGTTGAAAAGG
>CAYUNZ010000077.1:6238-12581 GCA_964446205.1 uncultured Desulfohalobiaceae bacterium
AACGTCTCTTCAGTTCATCTTGAGACAGGGCGATAAGCGAACCGACAACAATCGTGATTGCTGCCAAATAAGCTACAAATGAGGCCAGATTTAGTTGGGCCAATAGATCAATACCAAAAACTCCGGTTAATATACGGACTATACTAAAGACCCCTACCTTGACCACAGCCACAGCATGCAATAGAGCACTAACAGGAGTCGGAGCAACCATGGCCGCTGGAAGCCATGAATGCAATGGCATGATCGCTGCTTTGGCAAATCCAAAGACAAATAAAAAAAGTAAAACCGTCAAGGTTGATTTAGAGGCTGTGCCCACCAGAAAGCCTTGTTGGCTAAACTCCAAAGTCCCGGCCAAGTGATAACATAAGATCATGGCTGGCAAGACCAAACCAATAGAAGTCCCTAAAATATAAGCCAAATACTTCCGTCCAGATATCCTGGCTTCCTTGTCTTGGTGATGTGTAACAAGCGGATAGGTAGCCAAAGAAAGGATCTCATAAAAAAGATAAAGGGTCAGTAAATTGGCGGAAAAAGCTACCCCTATAGTCGCAGACAAGGCCACAGCAAAAAAACTGAAGAAACGTGTCTGACTGTGTTCTTTGAGCCCCCTCATATACCCAATAGAGTACATGCTAGTGAAAATCCATAAGAAAGAAGCTACTAAAGCAAAAAGCATACCCAAGCCGTCTACCCTGAATGAGATAGAGACTCCAGGCAAGATCTGAACCAAAGTACATATAACGGTATTTCCTTTAAGGACCCAGGGGAGCATGGAGACGACAAGACCAAATTTGAGCAATCCGACTACGAATGTCCACAGCTCTCGGACATTGGGTCTGTCCGTACTCGAGAGTAGAATCGGGACAACAACCAGGGACACACATACTGCCAGAAAGGGCCTGATGGAGATGAGTTCTTGTTCCATTAATCCTACCTATGTCATGTCAGAAAAGGGACAATAATTTGTTGCACAATCAAACCGCTATATAAACCAACCACAAGCAAACCAAAACTCACTAAAATAAGGGGAACAAGCATGGATATTGGAGCTTCTTGGATTGCCCCGCCACTTTGATGGGCATAAGTATGTCCATGGGACATTGGTTCAAAAAAACCTATTTCAAAGATCCTGAAAAAGAGTATTACATTGACAAGACTGCTCAAGAGAAGAGCGACAAGGAAAGCATAGTGACCGGCCTGGATAGCGCCATTCAAAAGATACCACTTGCTGAAAAATCCACACGTTGGCGGAACCCCGATAATACTAAGACCTCCTAGTACAAAACAGGCCATAGTCACAGGCATCTTTTGAAAGATCCCCTGCAAGGAATCAAGTCTAAAGCCTTTCCCCAGAACTCCGATATTGCCTACAGCCAAAAATAGACAAAATGTCATCAAGGCGTCATTCAGGATATGCAAAACAGACCCGGTCATACCGGCCTGATTTCCTAACCAGGCCCCGCCGACCATATATCCGATCTCAGAGATAATAATGTAGGTCAACATCTTCATGACATTTTTTTGGGCCAGGGCCATGACTGCCCCGGCGACAATCGCCAGACAGGACAGCCAGACAATAACATTTTGCAGATCCAAGACAGCATATATATACTCAGGACGAAAGACAGTCAGCATCAATCTAATCATGACATAAACCATAGCCTTGGTCATTAGTGGGGCAATGACCCGACTTGCAGCTATGGGTGCATAAGTATAGGCATTGGGCAACCAGACATGTAAGGGGAAAAAGGCCATTTTGATCCAGACTCCGATAATACAAAAAACAAAGCCGACCAAAATGGCTTGAGAGGAATAGAGTTCAGGCAACAGTGCCCCAACATTGACCATGTTCAAGGAACCGGTCATGATGTACAGATAACCTGTACCTAAAAGGAAAAAGCTGGCACCAATAACCCCGATAAAAACATAATTCAAACTAGCCAAAGGGGCCCTGTCCTTGGAACCCATAGCAATCAATGCATAAGCGCTCAAAGAGGTCACTTCAAGAAGTACATATAAATTAAACAAATCCCCGGTGATGACTACCCCGGACAAACCGGTAACAAAGAGAAGATATAGCGGATAAAAGATACCACTTTTTTCCGACATCTCCTGCTCTATATTTAAATAGCTGGCTACAAGATTTATAAGGGCCACAGAACCGATAATTACCAGGACAAAGCTATTCAACAGATCGACTCGGTACTCTATACCCCATGGAGGAGTCCAACCGGCATGATAATGTCCTATTGACCCCTTGGCCATAACCTTAATAAGCAGACAGACTGAGGTATAAAGTGATCCGGCCAGACCCAACAGGGCTACTGGATAACATAGCTTTCTATTCAACCAGTAGCACCCGGTACCAACAAATGTAGCCAAGAGCGGGATGGTAATGACAAGGGCAGGATAAGCACTCATAAGGAACTTTCCCGAATTCTCATTCTGATTTCATCTTCTTCCAGGGTCTTGTACTGCTGATAGACCTTTACTGATAAGGCCAGAGCAACACCCAAAGTAGCTACTGAGACCACTATTGCTGTCAGCATCAAAACATGGGGTAGTGGATTGATATATTCTGCTGTGTTAATGGCCAGCTCTTCCGGGGAATGAACACCGTGGGCGTTGACTATAATAGGTAAGGTAGCATCTTCTTTATAACCAATGGAAATATAGAAGAGAATAATGGCTGTCTGAAATATGTTCATGCCAACAAGTTTCTTGATCAAATTATTCTTGACAATCATGGCATAGAGACCGATCATCATTAGTATAATATAGAGCCAATAATTGTACTTATCGACAATCTCCATAAAAAACTCATGCATAAAGTCTCAGCTCCTTAAATCTTTTTCAATAAGGACCAGCTTCTTCCTCTGAGGTAACGCGACTCCCTATGGTGAACAATCAACCTTATAGCCCTTCGTCCTGTCTTCCTTCAGAGGCAATATTGATGTAGATAATGGCCATAACCGCCATAACAGAAATACCTACCCCAATTTCAACACCAAGCATACCCAGGGCCCTAATGTGGACAGGGTCAACAGGGAATATTTTTGATAACTGACTATAATCAAGAAAACTACCGCCTAAGATCATACACAGCATACCTATACCTGCATAGAGAAAAACACCTAAAGCGCTTAAAACACCTAGCTTGAACTCATCCAACCTCTCAATGGCCGTACGCAGATCAAAGGCGATAGCCAAGAGAATGATACTGGCTCCAAAAATAACACCACCCTGAAATCCCCCTCCTGGACTAAAATCACCATGGGCAACAACATACAAAGCAAAGAGTTGGATAAAAGGGATACAAATGCGACAGACAGTCTTGATTATAAGATCGTAAGGGACCCATAAGGTGTCAATCCTTTCGAAATCTTTTGTATCTTTTGGAATCCTTCTGGCATCCTTGATATGAAGTGTTACCTCGGTCGGGATATGACGATAATACCAATTGCCCCTTTCTTGGATAAAGGTCCGTAGGAGTAAAAGACAGGCCAAACCGGCGCAAAAGATGACCGTGGTCTCAAACATGGTATCAAAGCTACGATAATCAGCCAAGACAGAGGTTACCAAATTTGGCACACTGGTCTCTTCAATCGATTTTTGAATATAGTGGGGAGATACATGACTACTAGCCGGGGAGTTAGGATCACCCCAGGCCGGGAAGTCCTGAGTAGCATAGAGTAACAAGGCGCCACACAAAATAACAATGAATAACCCTATATATCTCAATCTTTTGTCCTCCTTGTCGTACGAAAAACAGCGGCAACAAAAAAGACAGTACTTACGCCTGCTCCTACAGAGGCTTCAGTAAAAGCAACATCCACAGCGCCCATAATGGCCCATAGTAAACACATCATAAAACTATAGGCCCCGAAAAGAATAGCTGTACTCAAAAGGTCTCTAACTGATATGGCCGCAATGGCACAGACTATAACCAGAGTCAAAATAAAAAGATCAATTAGCCAATTCAAGTTACTTCCTCCTGGGTTGATCTTTGTTGATCCAAGGGACAAGCCCGGCCCTGATGCCGGCATCGACTATAGAATGGGTTGCAGTCGGACTGGATATGAAAATAAAGATCACTATAAGTACCATCTTCAAGCTAACCAAAAGGCTTGACAGGGAAAAATGTTCAAGATTGTACAAGGCAAGAGCAAAAACCACCAACATGATGCCCAAGGTATCCAACTTTCCAGCCGGATGGAGACGAGTATAAAAATCAGGCATACGGAAAATACCGAATGACCCCCCGGTAAAAAAAACTAGCCCGGCTATTGCTATGGCTATGATCAAAATATCCATGAAAACCCCTATAATTAATCAAATAAACCTAGAAATGCTATACCTGAAAGGTAAAAGTGCAGGAAAAAGGAAACCTTTCAAAGGGCAGATACAATCTGCAATCTGTTGGTCAAAATATATTCCAGCTAGGCAAATGCTTTATTACCACGAACCTGAAAAATAAGCTTAGATGAGCTATTGCCTAGATCAGCAATATCCAAATAAACAACAGGAAGTTATTCTTCAGTCAAGCCCTTCTTCTTGTGAAAATAACGGGAAGCTGCCAGGACTGCGATAAAATTCAACAAGGCATAAGCCAAAGCAATATCGACAAACATCTCTACCCGCTGAAAGAGAACCCCTATGATCAATAAAAGAGCTACAGTCTTAGTACCGATGGCATTAACTCCGACCAAACGGTCTAGAACCGTTGGACCAAACACCGCCCTATACAAGGTAAAGAGCATAAGAAAACACAGATATAACCCGACAAAAAGAAAAAAATGGGTCATTGGACCTCTCCAAAGGTCTTACTTACTCTTTGTTGCATTTCATCTGGAAGATCTTTAGCCGAAAATTCATCAATGGCGTGGACCTTAAAATCCCCGTCAATAGTAGCTGAGATGGTTATTGTTCCAGGAGTCGCGGTTATCGAATTGGCCATAGTAACTATGGCCAGTTCTTTTTTAAGTGTACTTTGAAAAGTAATGATGCGGGGGTCAATAAGGTCAGACATTTTGGGATGAAAAACAAGGTAAAGGAGATGGATATTGGCAAGGAATATTTGATAAAGTATCCAGGGGACATACTTCAAGAAACGGAGGCTAATTACTATTTGTTTAGATATATGTGGTGAAGGGAACAACAAATCTCTAGAGAACAAAGCCACTAAAAAACTTGCTCCTACGCCTAAAACAAGGAATAAAACCTCAAATTTTCCGGAAAGAACAATCCATAAGACAAACATCAAGATAAAAGTCAAAACAAAGGACAACAGGTCATCTAGCCAAGAATATTTGCTATGATCATTTACCTCAAGGCCCTCATTTTCAACCGTTTCTTGTTCGTCTAGTCCCTGTTGATATACCATTATCTATAATTCTCCTTGCCTTCGTTCAACCAGATTACAAGAAGCTATCGAAAAGTCACTCTCTAATCAGGGAAATATCAACGATTTCCGTTGAGCAGTATTACAAATTTAATATAAAACTCACTTGGGCAGGGTCACAATAAAGGTAGTCCCTTGATTTTGTCTGCTTTCAAAAGATAAATCACCTCCCAATTTATAGAGGATATTTCGACTAATGGGCAAACCTAAGCCAGTCCCTTTGCCCACTGGTTTGGTTGTATAAAACAGCTCAAAAATCTTATCTTGCTTGTGTTCAGGAATACCCAATCCATTGTCATTAACAAAGATTTTAGTCCACGCATCTTTGTTTTCTATGGAGATCTCAATTGTACCGTCACGTTTATCGGCATCTCGAATAGCATATATCGCATTACTCATTAGATTGACAAACACTTGTTGTAACAGCTTGAAATCAGAATCTACAACAATCGATTCTTTAGAAAAAAAAGTGACCACATCAATTGGAGGGAACCTCAACTCCGGCTCCATATACTTGATAGTTTGATGTAAGAGATCTTGAATATCAAAGTGTTTCTTCTCCGGTTCAGTACCACGCACAAAGTCCAAGACCTTACTAGTAATATTCTTACATCTGCTAGTCTGTTCTTCGACTTCTTTCAAGGTATTGAGCAGCTCTTCCTGATCCCGACCATTCATTTCCTTGGCATCATGAACCAAAACACCCGCCCAGCCAGCAGCTTGATTGATGATTGACAATGGATTTTTCAATTCATGCACAATTCCTGCAGTCATACGCCCTATTTCAGCCAAACGGTCAATCTGTACCAGATCCTCTTGAAACTGATTCCAGGAAGAAACATCCTGACCAGTAACTACAATTCCCAAATCTTGGTTATTTTCATCCCTCCAAAGATGGAAACAGAGTTTACAGGTCAATAGCGACCCCTCAGCATTCATAAA
>CAYUNZ010000078.1:0-12373 GCA_964446205.1 uncultured Desulfohalobiaceae bacterium
CCATATACGAATAAATCTTGGGTGTCCTCTTCTCAATCGGACTCAAGATTTGAGCTAAAAGGGCATCTAACTTATTCATGAATTCTTTCCTCCTTCTCAGAAAAGATATGACATTTAATTTTTGAAGAGATGCTCTGAAATAGTTTACCATTAAAGGGCATCTCTTCAGCCATATTCCATATGCATTTAATTAGAAATCATAGATATAATAAATACTAGGTTTTGTACCCCATTCCGGATGAAGTGGCTGAGCTTTGTGACCGGCAATAAGTCGGGAAACCTCACTTTCTGGATCATCAAGATCGCCAAAGTATATTGTTTTGGTCGGACAGCCGTTTACACAAGCTGGAGTAGCTTCACGGTCTACACCAGGGGTTAGGCCCTTTTTCAGCCCTTCATCAATTCTCTCATAACAGAAATTGCACTTATTAACTGTGCCAGGAGTCTTAGGGCTGAGTTTATCTCGCATCTTTTCCCATTCTGTGAAACCCTGTCCAGGAAACCACTCGGTAATTTCTTCCAGGTAGGATCTTTGTTGGTAAGGGCAGGCCATCATGCAGAATCTACAACCTATACATATTTCCGGATCTACCATGACTATGCCGTCTTCTCGCTTGTATGTAGCACCGGTAGGACAGGCCTCAACACAGCGGGCTTCCTCGCAGTGATTGCATTGAACCACCATCCAACGTCGACCAGCTTTTCCACCTTCAGTCGGTGGTTTGACTTCTTGGTTCAGCATCCTGCGCCAATTCATCTCCGGAGAGAGGAAGTTGGCCATAATACAGCTGGCTACACAGCCTCCGCAGTGAATACATTTTTCAAGATAATATACCATTCCCCATCTCATGAGAAGATTTCCTCCTTTAATTTTCCATAGCCTTCTTCATCCAAAACTCGCTCCAGCTCTTTGCCTTCAACTTTATAAACCCTGACCCGGGCTGAATCTTCAAATGATCCGGTCAGACTGCAAAAGTTTTTGGCATTGCCACGCAAGAGTTCGTTATACCGGATACCCTTATCTCGTCCAATGGGGCGATCTTTGGCCCAAGTGCCTAAGCCTACGGCTGAGATAACGTTATAATGGAGGAGCCAAGTCAATTTAACACGTCCCGGGACTCTGTCTCCAGCATGATTCTCTACCACGATCCAATCACCGTCTTGTATGCCTTTTTTCTTGGCATAGTCTTGCTGTAGCATCCAGTTGTAGGTGTAAGGGTTGTTTTTACTCATCTCATCGATCCATGGGTTCTGAGAGGTCGTAGCGTGGGCATGTAGTGAATCACGATGAGTGATGGTTATCAAGTCATATTCTGAATCCCGCCAGTCTTCAGGTTCACCTGGAGCAGGTTCGTACATTAGTGGACGAAAATGAGAAGGCAGGGCTGTCCAATGGCGCATATCCAATGGCATATCCAGTTCCTGACACTTCTTTTCCAGATTGGGTTTGGTATGGAGATGATGCTCGTAATAAACAGGGACTCGGCATTTGACATGATAGCGCCAGTAGCATTCCTCGGGTTTTTTCTTCCAGGTTCTGAAACCGTTCTCCATAAACCAGTTCAAGTCTCTGTTCATATGGTGTTTGAGAACGCGGTTACAGATTTCCATCCAGGAAACCCTTTCGTCAGGAGCAACAATAGGCCATTTCTTTCTTTTGGAGTGGGTCCTTGATCCAATATCTTCCGCACCTTCTTGTTCCCAGGTAGATTCACGGATAGCAAAGTAGGTATCGATCCATTCATTATACAGGTCTCTAAAGCCCATTCTTTCAGCCAGATCCAAGTGGATATCCATACCATCACGTCGTTCATACTTTGGAGGTACGACCGGCATTCTGACATGCCAGGTCCAGTCATCCATACCAATGGGGTAACTGAAGAAGAATCCAACTGAAGACCAAAGTTCCAAACTCTCATAATTGTGACATTCAGGCAGAACGATATCAGCAAAGGCTTCAACCGTATCATTTATTGTCGTAGTGATGTACCAGACAAACTTCATCTTATGCAGGAAGTTGGCAGCAATCTCTCTGTTGCCGAGGTTTCTGATGACATTGCCACCATAGCCGTAGAATATTTCCGGCTCATAAGGTCGTCCAGCCTTGTCCCAGATCTTGTCCCAATCTTCACAGTATGGATAGGGACTAAAGGTAGCGTCAGCCAATATATCCAGTAAGCTGACAAACTTGGGACCTTCCATATTGACATCACGAGGTGGCCATGGGGTCCTAGTATGCCAGACAGCCGGGGTAACCATTCCGTCGGTTGTCCCATAGGGAGCAAAACGGGGTTTGCCTGTCTCCGGATGGCCAAGGCTTCGTACTGTCCCTTCACCAACAATTCCCCCGGCAACGTCTTGATTGCCAAGTAAGGAATTGATCAGATACATGCAGGCATGTTGGTGGAAACCGTTCTGATGGGCTTGTGAACCTTTGTAGGCGCAAAGACCGGCTGGTCGATAGGGTACCTCAACACCATCGATATTAATGGTACTGCCGATTTTGGCTTCGTCAATCAGCTTGTAGGCAATTTCCCGGATTTTATCAGCCGGGACTGTACTCTCATTGGAGGCCCTTTCCGGGGTCCATTCCTTGACATGTTCTTTGATTGCTTCAAAACATGGTTTAACCTTTTTGTCATTGTAGGTGAATTCACCTTCAATGGCTGGTTCGGTCAGGGTCTTATCCATATAGGGTTTGATAGTTTGGTCATTCTCATCATAAAGGAGATTGTAGCCATCATCATCTCGTACAAACCGACCAGTGTCATGGTAAATCAAATACGGGGCATTGGTCTTATGGCGGATAAAGACTTCATCAAACTTTCCAATCTCATGTAAAATGATATTGACTATAGCTAGAAAAACAGCTCCATCAGTACCAGGCAAGATTGGAATCCACTCCTTGGATTTGGCAGCGGAAGCAACGTATCCTACTGGATCCATACACCAGGTTGTTTGGCCTCTTTGTCTGGCATCAGCAAATTGTCTGGCTGAGGTCATGGCGATACGACCCCCACCCATTCCTTCATTCCCTCCGCAGCGAAGAAGAAAGTTGTTGTAGCGGTAATCAGGCAAAATATCCCAACTGGCGTGAACCAAGGCTCCAAGGTGGTGGGCAACCGCACCGCATTGGCAACCAGGACCGCCTAAGGCCATATTAGGACTGCCGTAACAGGTCATGAATCCGCCTTGAGACTGAGTGGCTTTTAGCCCTGTCCCATGACCCGGGGTAAAGGACCAGACAACCTTCATCGGATTAGTGTCCCTGGCCTCTTGCATCTTTTTGGCGATCTCATCCAAGGCCTCTTCCCAAGAGATGCGAACAAACTTGGGATCTTCGCCGATGCCTTTTTTACCGGTTCTCTTTAAAGGATAATTGACCCTGTTTGGGTCACAGTAGTCAAGGATTGTGGCGGCACCTTTACCACAAATACCTCCGTGACCACCTAGGTCGCTTTCAGGGACAGTCTCAATATAAACCGGGACACCGTCGACTACTCGGACTCTAACTGAGCAGTGTCCATAGCACCCAGCGCATATTGAATACGCCCAGTAATCGCGGTCACCACCACGATCAAATATTTTGTACCGTTCTCTCTCCTCTTGCATCCTCTGATACATTCAGTATAACCTCCTTACAATTATAATAAATAATTACTGTTGAAAAAATATATTGTATATAGGTCTGTATGTCAAACCAATAATACTATATAAATGAGCTCATCTATAAGAAAATTGCATATAAAATTCGTTATGCTGCTTGGTCTTTTTGTGTTAATGCTTTTATTGTATTGTATCTCGTATCAACATGATTTTGTATTTCTTCTATTTCAGGATCTTTCAAATGTCGGTACTTACCTAACATAGAGAGATAATCTTTAATCGGCAACACCTTTTTGGGCTCATAGGTCATGTTAAACTTTCCATACTCGGCTTCCCAAAGTGGATAATAATTGGTGTCTGTGGCTTTTTGGGCCACTTCTATAGTTTTTTCAGTCCCAAATCTCCAGCCTGTTACACAGGGACAAAATAAATGTATATAAGCCATGCCACTTTGTATGGCATCTTTGGCTTTATATAGCTTTTTGATATAGTCATCCAAAAAGGCCACATTGGCTGTGGCTGTGTAGGCATTATTGTGAAAGGCGATTAGTAATGGAAGGTATTTTGAGTCAGTTGATTTGCCTTGAGAGAAATCCCCAACAGGTGTGGTTGAGGTCCAGCTTTTATAAGGGGTACAGCTACTTCGTTGCATTCCGGTGTTCATATAGCCTTCATTATCCAGACAAACAAAGATTATTTTTTCACCACGTTCAGCAGCCCCGGATAGGGACTGGAAACCAACATCACTAGCTGAACCGTCACCGGCTATAACTATAGGTGTTCCTTTTTGGTTAGTTCTCTGTAAATAACGTGAGTATCCGGAAGCCATAGCCGAAATATTGGTCATAGCCCCCATCATCCATGGGACTTTGGTATATGAGCCTTGATTATTACCCATAAACATCAAAATACTGCATCCCGGAATACCGAATAAGACAGCATCTTCACCAATGGTGCGTAAGACATAGCGGAGTCCCAATTCCTCCGGGCATCCCTGGCAGGCAATGATGCCGTGCGATAGACGATCTTCACCTATTTGGTCATAGACACGACGTGCTTTTGGGAATTTAAAAAGGGGGTTTTCAGTCATGTTCTATCTCCTTGTCTCTGAATATTTTCAGTCAGAGTTGGTTGTTCAATAGATATAGTCATTTGATAATTTTTGAGTCCCTTATTCAAGGGCTAGCCAAGTGATTTCCTGATACGATTTTCCTTGTGAGATTGAGTTTGTCTGGTCAACAATCCGTTCTATTAGAGGAATCGTAATGTCATGGCCGCCAAGTCCGGCTATAAAATCGGCTACCGGGATTTCAAGGCCATGGCCATATAGAGCGCTTCGTAGCTCACGATAGATATGTCCTCCTTTCCAGCCAAAAGCCACGCTTCGGTCAATAACTCCTACGGCTTTCATGTTTTGAAGGACTGATACAAGTTTTTCTTGGGGGAAGGGTCTAAAGAGTCGCAGTTTGATAAGTCCGACCTTGATTCCCTGTTCACGTTTTTTGTCAATGACCACCCTAGCAGTGCCGGTATGGCTACCCATACATAACAAGGCGAATTCAGCGTCTTCCATTCGGTATTCTTCAATTATGCCACCATAGCTGCGACCGAATTGTTGACCGAAATCTTTATCAATCTGCTCCAGCTTGTCTTTAGAACGTTCCATTGCTGCTTGTTGTCTATATCTTAGTTCAGCCATTTCCTGATCAGTTCCGCAATAGACACAGGTAAATTTGTTAGAATTGCTACCAATGGTGGGGCGATCTTGTCTAGGCAAGAATTGATTGACAAACTCTTTTGAAGGGATTTTGACCGGTTCTCTGAGATATGAGAGATAAAATCCATCATAGCAGACGTCTACAGGTAAAAGGATATCCTGATCTTCAGCCAGTTTATAAGCCATTATAATGGTGTCCAAAATTTCCTGGCAATCTTCGACATGGATGTGGATCCAACCAGTTTCAATGACCTCCATAATATCCTGATGACTACAGGCCACTGTATTGGGAGGTAAGAGTTCTCTGTTGGAATTGACCATAACAATGGGGAGCCTGTAGAGGGGGGCCATGATATAGGAATCAAACATAAAAAATAGACCCATCGAGGAAGTGGAGCTAAAAGTCCGGGCACCTCCGGCTGAGGCTCCTAACACAGAACCCATAGCTGAGATTTCTCCCTCTGCCTCCAAAATTTCCGCTTCTAAAAGACCATCAGCTTTGAATTGAGAGAGGTCCTCAACAACTGAAGTTTGAGGAGTGATTGGGTAGATACCAATCACATCCGGATTACATACCATAGCGCCGTATGCGGCGCTCTTATTTCCGCTACATACCTCAAGTTTCTCTATATTTTGAACCATATCCATAGTTAGTTTATCCCTCCGAAGTCATTGTAATGGCATTTACAGGGCATACACTGGAACATATCCCGCATCCTTTACAAAAGTTTAGATCAATGACAAATTGATCCCCCTCTTCACGTATACAGCCCGGTGGACAATATAAATAGCACCAGCCGCAATTAACGCATTTTTCGTGATCTACTACAGGGCGATGTGTCCTCCATTCACCAGTAGATAGTGACAAAAGATTATCAACATCACCCCAGGCTCCATCATATTTCAAAACATATTCCATTGTCTTTAGCCTCCATTCAACTAGTCGTATTCAAGGACTTGAGTTTCTTTGTATCCACGTTCCAAGCTCTTTATATTCCTGTCGAGGATTTTACCTTTGAAATAGTTTGGTAAAATCCTGGTCAGTGTTTCAAGCTGCAGCCATTTTGTTGCTGCGGCAAAGGCACCCAGGATACAGGTATTGATTGCTGGCATGCCGATTTCTTCGATAGCAATTTTTGTTGCATCAACTATGCCCAAGGTTTTGATGTTATCGTGAGGTTTAGTCTCAGGGGCGTGACTAAGGTTGGCTACAAGAACACCATTTTTTTGGAAGCCTGCGTAGACATTTGGAGCAGTAAACTGCGAGGTGTCAAGAACAACAAGGCAATCCGGATTGTAGATCATGGTTTTTTCCGTAATCGGTTTATCGGAAAAACGGGCAAAAGTAGTGACTGGGGCTCCTCGGCGTTCGAAGCCAAACATTGGGAAACCACAGGCATATTTTCCCTCCTCGGAAAAAGCTGCAACCAACATTCCGGAAGCACTGGCGGCACCTTGTCCACCTCTACCGTGCAAACGTATTTCCATAACGATTTCCTCCTTTAATCGGTCTGCGAAAGGTCTATCTCTTAAAAAGATCGGTTAAACAATGTTCACAAAAGATGATACCCTCTGCTAAACGTTGGCACCAATTTGACACGAGGCTAACATTTTCCAAAATATGTTGGTTGGGAATATACATAAGATATGATCTTTGTCAAATAGACATTTTGGAGGGTAATAAGTCATAAATCCATACCTTTAGCAAAAATAATGCCAGATTTTATCAAAGAAAAGATTGACTTAGTTTGCATTGGTTTAATTTTGGTTTTAATATTAAGGTATTAGGTTATATAAAAACACTGAAAATGTTTTGTAACATTGAAAAATAGGGATTCAGAACAGAATTTATGGATCAAGAATCTAAATTGAATAGCGCACAAAAAATCTATTCCCTTTTATCCAGAGGCAAAACTGTTTTTTTCCGAGTGTAGTCATTAAGTTTCAAATGTTCTTTTTTTGTGAACAATGTTCAATGAAAATGAACATAATTTTTATGTTTTTTTATAAATTTGTTTTTCGATATTGTGTTCTTTCATAAGGTAATAGAGTCTGGTACGCGAGAGACCTGAAATCTCACAGGCTTTTTTTATGTTGCCCTGGCTTTGTTGTAAAAGGATCTTTAAATAATGCTGTTCAGCTTCAGAGACTATAGATGTCCTAAATTTCCTAAAAGTTGGGAGTATGGAGTGGTTGTTGATTTTTTCTGAAAAATTGACTGGTTTTTCTTGGTTTTTTTTTGAGGAGCTTAAACCTTGTTTGACAGCATGTACACGGAGTTCAGTCGGCAAATGTTCTGGGAATAACATGGGCTCATCCCCAGCGACTACAAGACAGTTTTCCAAAACTTGTATCAATTCACGAATATTGCCGGGCCAATGGTAGGTTTTAAGGGCCTCCAGAAACTCCTGTGATATTCCTTTAATAGCTTTATTGTCTCGCTCACAGAGCTGGTTGATATGGTGATGAACCAGGCTTTTTAGGTCAGCCTTTCTTTCCCTTAATGGGGGCATATCTATTTGGAATGATTTGAGACGAAAATAGAGGTCTTCTCGAAATTCGCTTAAACGGCATAGCTCTTGTAGATCTTTATTACTGGCTGCAATCAATTTGAAATCACTGTTGGTCTCATTGTTACCCCCAAGAGGTCGAAAACGACGCTCTTGCAAGACACGAAGAAATGTCTTTTGGAGATTGAGGGAGAGCTCGCCTACTTCATCCATGAAGAGAATGCCTTGGTCTGCAAGCTTTATGAGTCCGGTGTTGGAGGATGAAGCTCCGGTGAATGCACCTTTGACATGGCCAAAAAGAATACTCTCAGCCAATGATTCAGTTAGTGAGGCACAGTCAACGACAATGAATCCTGCCTCGGAATAGGGACTGTTTTCGTAAATTGCCCGGGCCACAAGTTCTTTACCGGTGCCAGTCTCCCCGGTAATGAGGACAGTAGTTTTGCTTGAGCTTGCTTGGGCGATTTGTTCCATAATGTTTTGCATTTGAGGGCTATCGCCAACAAGACCATGTTTCTTAATACTTAAAGCGCGATTAGACCTTGTATGTTGTCTGTATCTCAGAGCCCGGGATATAGAAAGAGAGATGTGCCTGTTAGAATTAGTCTTTTCAATATAGTCCCAAGCGCCGTTTTTTAGAGCCAATTCAGCTCCATTACTGTCGCCGAAACCTGTAATGATAATAATTTCTGGAGATGAGGTAAGCTGTTTGAGTTGGGGCAGTATATCCGGGCCTTGTCCATCAGGTAGATAGACATCTAAGAATATGAGGTCATAATCTTTTTGAGCAACCAGGTCTAGTCCTTCCTTGATAGAAAAGGCTTGTTCAGTTTCATGTCCTTCTTTGTGGGCTATCCTGGATAGCATGTAGCCGATACCAGAATCGTCATCAATGATCAGTATTTTTGCATTACTCACTCAAATCACCCAAGGTGTTTTTGATTTTGGCTGTAAGTTCATCCCAATCAAGTGGTTTAAAGATATATGCGTCAATACCCATGGATTGGGCTTCTTCAGGTGAGAGCTTTTCGCTATAGCCGGTACAAAGGAAAACAGGTGTCTCCGGATTGATATCCCATATTTTGGTAATCAGTTCCTTACCGGTCATAAGGGGCATGGTCATGTCTGTAATGACCAGATCATAGGTTTTTGGTTCATCCTTAAAGAGTTCAAGTGCCTCTTTACCGCTCATAGCGGTAGTAACCTTATAGCCCAGTTTTTCAAGAATCCTTTGACTTGAAAAAGTTAGTTTTTCGTCGTCATCGACAAAGAGGATCTTTCCTTTACCATACGGATTACTGTTGCTCGGCGCCTTTTCTGACATAATCTCATTCTCAATTCTGGGGAAATAGACATAAAATGTGGTCCCGAGGCTTGGTTGGCTGACGAAACGAATGCCACCACAATGCCTTTTGACAATTCCATGGACCTGAGACAAACCAATACCGGTTCCTCTTCCCGGTGGCTTGGTTGTAAAAAACGGTTCAAAGACTTTTTTTCTAATTGCATCATCTATGCCAGGACCGTCGTCAGATACACAGATGGCCATGTATTCTCCTGGAGGATATCCATTATCAGGAGTTTGCTCCTTGGCCGATAGAGTGATCTTATCCAGACCTACGGTTATTTTTCCTCCATTTTCAGGCATTACATCTGAAGCATTGGTGCAGAGATTAATTAATAATTTTTGGATGTCGGTCGGGTCAGCTTCAATCATACCGGTTCCATCAAGAATTTCTGACTTTATCTCAATGGTCTTAGGCAGTGAGGCCCGTAGAAGCTTCAATGTCTCTTTGACAATACTGCTTAGTTGGACCGGTAATTTGTTGGTTTCACTTTTCCGGCTGAAAGAAAGGATTTGGGAGACCAACTTTTTACCCTGTTCCGTAGAATCAATGATTTGAGTTAGATCTTGGGCGGTCTGACTCTCGTTGGGCAGATCCTCTTTAGCTAAATAGGCCAAATTACCGATAGCCGCTAAAATATTGTTAAAATCATGAGCAATACCTCCTGCTAAGGCACCAATAGCCTCCATTTTCTCTTTTTGACGAAGCCCTTCCTCCATCTGTTTTTGTTCGGTAATATTAATGGCTACTCCAATCGCACCATCGATTTGAACATGGTCATTTAGACTAAAGGTGTGGAAGGTCTTCAGTGTCACCCCAGACATTTCCAGTTCATCAAAGAATTCATATCCTTCTAAGGCCTTATGGGCATTTTTAATAAATTTAGGGTGGTGTGAGTATTTTTGAAAAATGTTCTGACCTAAAAGATCGTCAGGCATGACTCCAATGTCTTCAAGCCCCTTGCCTTCTACAAGAGTGAAGGTCCCCTCTGTATCATGGGCAAATAGGAAGATAGGTAAATTATCTATAACACTCCGTAACAGCCTGTCTTTTTCAATCAGGGCCTCTTCAGCTTTTTTTTGATCGCTGATATCAATAATTATTCCTTCTAGGGCCTTTATCTGCTGATCCTCTGAGAAGATGCCTACACCTCTTTCATAGACCCATTTTTCCTGTCCCTGAAAGGTATGAATGCGATAGATAATACGGTAATCCTTTTTGTTTTTAAGTGCTTGACGGATTTGAGAATAGACATGCTCTCGGTCATCTTGGTGAATAAGGTCACTGTAAGATATTCGGTTGTGGAGATGATCCTGAGGGTTGAAACCAGTTAATTCATAACATCCTTCACTGACGAACTCCATTGTTCTTTGTATATCAGGGCTGGATCTGAAAGCCATGCCGGGCAAGTTACCGATCAAAGTGGCCAGTTTCCTTTCACTCTCGATAAGGGTGTCCTCAGTCTTTTTACGAGCAAAGGCATTACCGATGACTTGAGCAAATAGACACAATAGATCAATATCATCATCTTGCAGGGAACTAAAAGGTTGGTCGTCTTCAAACCAAATAAAACCAAAGAGTTCGAAACCTAGATAGACTGGTATGATAACTAAGGACTGGATACTTCGAGAGTCAAACAACTCTTTTTCTTTGCTGGCTTCAAACGGCAGTTCTTTGATGTTTTCAAGCTGGACAATTTGACCGTCTTTGATTTTGCTCATGAGCCAAGGATAATTTTGGATGTTAAGTTCGGTTAGTTTCTGATTATGTAATTCAAGCTCCGGCGTTGACCAACTATATAGATTGTGGGCTATATCTCCGTCTTGCTCAAAGAAGTATAGGGAAACTTGGGTAAAGTTTATAAGATGACCTATCTCTTCTAAGGAGACATTAATTACCTCATCAAGGTCGGATATATGAATAAAGCGAGAGGCGATTCTAGAAAGGGTCTTTTCAAACTCAAGTCGCCTTTTGAGATCATGCTTGGCTTGAGTTATTTCCGAGATGTCTTCAATAAAGCCTTCTAGGTACAAGAGGTTCCCATCTGAGTCATGTACTGCCCAAATGTTAAGGTTACCGGTAAAAAGGCTTCCATCGAGCCGACGGAATTGGGTCTCTATCTTATAAAGGCCTTGCTTGTTTGCCGCCTTCCTGATGATATCAGGACGCTGGTTAGGATCTGCGTAAAGATCGATTCGAATGTCTTTAACTTGCCAAGTGATTTCCTTGGGGGAATGGAACCCAAACATAGAGGCTAGGGCAGGGTTGGCATCAATGATCTTTCCATCAGGTGTGGATTGAAATATTCCGACTACGGCGTCTTCAAAAAAGCGACGATAACGTTCCTCACTCTCCCGTAAGGCTGCTTCTGTATTTTTTTGATCTGTAATATCGATAAAAGTAATCAGGCTCAAATTGTCATAACGAAACAATGCCCGAAATTGAAGATACTTGATCTCTCCGCTTTTACAGAAGACTGGGAACTCCCTGAGAATATGTTCATTATCCCTTTGCCAGTCGCTACCACGTATATTCTGGATCCTGCGTCTAAGATATGGATCTGGATAGGCCTTGTGAAACCAGTCCTCGACAGTGGGAATATCTTGGAGATTATAGCCGGTGATTTCAACAAATTTTTTGTTAAGAAAGAGTAACTTTCCCTGTTTATCAACCACGCAAATACCTATCGGGGAATTTTCAAACAAAAGATCCAGTAATTCCTTGGTAAACTTGCAATCTTGAAAGAAATCTTCACGTTCTTTGATCTGTTTTCTGAGTTGTAGATTTTTTCTGCGAAGATGTTTTACTTCTTTTAGGAGGTCATCTCGTGACTTTTCATAATCCTTCATGGTTGTCTCCAAGATACAATCTGTATATCACAAGCTTCACTTTTGAACAAAAATTGTCTTTGTAGATAATACAAGAAAGATATCAGCTTGATATGTGGTAGGATATAATTTATGGAGAAGAAATTCTTAGATCTATATGTAGTGATTATATGATTTAGGGATTTTTTCTTCAAGTTTATGTCTTATTCAATCCGGCTTTCCAGGGCAGTAACAAACCGTTACTATTGTCTAAAGGGATACAACCTATATGCCCTGAGCTGGGCGCAACTAGGCCTGAAAGACATGAAATGTTTTGAACTGTAATACGATGTAATTGTTAATTTTTTGATTCTTATTTTCTTCGGT
>CAYUNZ010000079.1:0-12214 GCA_964446205.1 uncultured Desulfohalobiaceae bacterium
CGATTTCATTTTTTTTAAAGAAACCCATAGAAACTATTCTCTTAAATAAAAAAACACTCTTAGTAAGTATGAAATAACGACTAAAAATCCCTTATAGACCAAGACGTAACCTATGGACCTAACCGGTTATTTGTCTTTGGTCCAGAGGCAAAAGATCTCATCATATTT
Organism: uncultured Desulfohalobiaceae bacterium; assembly: GCA_964446205.1. Taxonomy (GTDB): domain Bacteria; phylum Desulfobacterota; class Desulfovibrionia; order Desulfovibrionales; family Desulfothermaceae; genus CAYUNZ01. Next base: position 169 of record CAYUNZ010000079.1, read on the forward strand.
TTCAGGACAATAATAAACAAACTTAAATAAACATACTAAGATCTGAAAAGCGATGTCAACGACAATTACAAGCTATTGCATTATGCAATATATATAACAAAGAGCAACAGATTGTTACTCTCCGATATGTTTGATTTATTTTAATGCATAGAAAATCTGTTGCGTAGTGTAACATAAAAATTATTTGTTAGAAGTAAATACTTTTTTATATATAGCTGATATAACTGCAATTACAATCTTGGCATGTATATTGCCTAAAATAAATTAAGAATATTCAATTAAAGAAATTATAGGAGGAAACAGTATGAAAAGGTTAATAGAGAAATTTCAATATTTATTAATGGCAGCAACATATGCAGAGGCCAATGACCGTGAATCAGCTGAGTACTGCCTGAAGGAGTTGATCAAATTGAATCAGCGAAAAGGTAAAGAACTTAGAAAGGAAAATCAGAAGGAAGAACAAGAAAGAGAGCAATTACGTTTATAGTTTATTAGTAAACTTTGTGTAAACCAGGACAAACATTAGCGGTGTGTTATGAAAAAAGTCTTGTTGGCCATTGATGGACTGTATCCAGGGAAAGATATCTTTACGTATTCTGTGCAATTTTGTCAAAGGATGAGTACGGAGTTGGTAATTTTACAAATTGTTAATCCTAAGTGTTATAAGGATATTTTCCGGAGCCTGCAGCGTAAGATCAGTTCTTTTCAGAAGTTTTTTGAACAGACTATGGAGACTGCTACTCTGGCTGAGGCAGGAGGCGTAGACTTTGCCCGGACCTGCCTTGAAGAGGGCCAAAGACAACTGAACAATGTCATGCCGATTTCCAGGGAGGCCGGGATAGATGCTCAGGTTTTGCAATGCCTGGGTAGACCGGATAAAGAGATATATAATTATGTAAAAAATAATCGAGACATTATTTTGACCGTTTATGATAGCAATGGTTTTCAAAATAGAGGTAATTTTGAACAAAAGAAGAATCTCCTGAAAAGAAAGGTATCCTATAATTTGGGTATTCCTCTGGTTGTCCTTCAGCCCGGGCAGGAAGGCAAGGTATAAAAGCAAAGTTATGATCTAACATGAAGGAGAAAGCTCAATGTTGTCAGTGTTTAAACGAGCACCAGAATTAATGGTTCTCATATTATTGGCTGTGCTTGGTTATGCAGCTATGGGTATCTTTTCACAGGTTACCGGCACTGAAGTATTAAGTGCAACTTCGATTTGGTCCATAGTTGTTAGTTCATTCCTTCTCAGCACAGCCATAGCTATTGTTGCAGTTATAGCCGGTATAGGTGGAGGGGTCCTTTTTACCCCGGTTGTCATGGCCTTTACCTCAATAGATACATTGATTGTCAGAGCAACAGGTCTTGTTGTGGCCATGTTCAGTGGGCTCATTTCTTCAGGTCCTTTTATGAAAAAGGGCTTGGCTGATATCAAAGTCGTCTTTTATTGCTCGGTACCTATTGTCATTGGTGCCATTTCCGGATCTTTCGGGGCAATCTTCCTTTCATCTCATATGGGAGCCATGGGCGATGCTGTAGTCCGACTGGCTCTGGGACTGATACTAATATTCATTGCCTTAATGTTTATCCTTGGTGGCTCCAAGACCGAATATCCAAAAGCCAAAAAGATTGATAACTTTACCCACAAATTGGGCTTAAAAGGCTCTTATTGGGAAGAGTCTTTGAATGACAAGGTGGAGTACAATCTGACCCGTGCCCTCCCTGGTGCCTTTTTGTTTCTCCTGGTCGGATTTACCGGAGGATTCTTTGGTCTAGGCGGGGGTTGGGCTGTTGTTCCGGTGCTGAATCTGGTTATGGCCACACCCCTTAAGGTTTCAGCTGCTTGTAGTGGCGTACTTTTGGCCCTTGGTAATTCCTGTGCTATCTGGCCCTACATCATGTATGGGGCACTAATCCCGGTTTTTGTCGCCCCCTGGATGATCGGACAGGTGGTTGGCGGGATTTTGGGTGCCCATATTCTGGCCCGTATTCGGGCCGGTGTTGTTCGTAATATACTCATTGTTATACTCATTTTAACCAGTATCAAATTGATCGCCAGAGGTCTGGAAACAATGTTTGGTATTAATATTCCAATATTTTAGGAGGTTTTGAATTATGCAAGACAAGAGACAAAATCAGGTCAATGAACAGACACAACAGGGGAAAAAGGAATATCAGGAAGGTTATTTTGAAAGTTCTCTGGCCGCCGGTACATTAGCTCAAGCCGGTGCCAAGGATATGGCCAGGGAGTATCTGGCCAGCACTCCCCCATTGGCCGGGAGAGTATACGGGAATATTGTCTATTGGGGAACTGTGGTCTCAGCAATTTTGGCTATTATTGGTTCGGTATTTAGTTTTGTGACCAAAGCCGATTACTTACATCCATCTTATATCATCAGCTCTATATGGCAAGAGAACTCTGTGGAACAGATATGGGAGGGGTCTGTAGGACATTTGCCTCATGGTCATTGGTATCTTAATCACTTGGCCAGTGGTAGTGGTCTGACGGAACTCGGGCTGGCCTTTGGTGTTTTTATTGTTATTCCAGCCATGATCGGTAGTGCCTTTGTCATGTTTAAGAACAAGGATACCCTCTTTGCGTCATTAGCTATCATGGCCACATTTATTACCACCATTTCCATGGTCGGATTACTGCCTTTGCCTATAGGTTAATATGAAAAGAATGTTAACCGTGAACCGTTGACCGTTAACCGAAGAACTAAGAACACAGAGGTCGTTTCTTAATTTCTTCATCTTGCGGTTCACAGTTCACGGTTCTCAGTTCATATCTTTCATGCTTCGTTGTGCCTGAAAAGGCATGGGGGTTAACAGCTTTTTCATCCTTGATATTTCCCCTCCTCATTATACCCTAGTTGAGGTCTTTTTCCTTTAAATTTGGGGAAATGGATCTCAACTAACTGTATTTCTTGACTTGCATGTTTTAATATTTAAAACTAATTATCTATCTTGATTGCAATTTATTTTTTATCGTCGATCTGGAGATCTAAATGAGATTCCGAGTTAGTATCCGACGGAAAATCTTGTTGACTTTCGGCCTTTTTTTTATCCTGAGTCTCTTTGTTACTCTGTTTGGATATTACAGGTACCATATTCTAAACCAGAAGATTAATCTCGTTGAAAAGAAAGACCTGTTGCTGAATTCTATCCTTGAGGCCAGGAGGTATGAAAAAAATTTTTTCATCACCTTGAATGTTCAACACCTAAAAGACGCTCTCTCCTATGTTCAAGAAAGTAAGAATAATTTTGAGCAACTTATAGATAAATATCAGGGCTTGGCCTATACAAAGAATTTAGATTCCCAATTGGAGATTGTCGAACGGTACAAAGTATCTCTTGAGAGACTTTTACAAAGGGCTCAAGAGGGATTTGAGAAAGCTAATGCCGATATTAAATCCCTGCCCTACTTTTCTCAAAAACAAGAACATATCAGATCTTTGGGACATAAAATAACTACTGCTTTGGAGAGGGCTTTAAGGAAAGAAAGGGACTTTGTCAAAAAACTGACCCATGAATCCAGGTGGTACCTTTTTATCTTTCTTGGGGTGATCATTTTTATTGCCCTTGTTACTTTATTGTTCCTTATAATCAATGTAAATCATCCCTTGAAAAAGATTGAAGGCGCAATTTTGAAAATCGCTGATGGAGATTATGAATCTATACCCAAGATACAAACCGGGGATGAATTTGAGCACTTAGTTGATAGTTTAAATGAAATGCTCCGTGAATTGCACCGCCGAAGTGAACAACTTATTCAAAACAAAAAAATGGCCGCCTTAGGGACACTTACTTCAGGAGTTGCCCATGAGCTCAATAATCCGTTGAACAATATCTCTACTTCTTTGCAGATTATTTTGGAAGAAATTGACGAGGGGGATTTAGAGTTCCAACGTGAACTGTTGACTGAATCGGAAAGCGAGGTCAACAGGGCCCAGGATATTGTAAAATCTCTGCTCGAATATTCCAGGGAAAGGGAATTTACCTTGTCCAGGGAACATTTCAAGTCCTTGATTGGCAGCACGCTCAAACTCATTCAAGGGGAGATCCCAACCTCTGTGCGTGTTGTTGTCGACATTCCTGACAATATTTATGCCTTTATGGATCCGCGTCGGATACAGCAAGTCTTGCTCAATTTGATTATCAATGCTATCCAGGCTATGGAAAATGAGGGTGGTATATTGACCCTAAGGGCTTATGAGGATGAAAGTAGGACAGGATTCTTTTTTCAGGTCACTGATACCGGGAAAGGGATACCAGAGGAAGTACTTTCAAAGATATTTGATCCTTTCTATACTACCAAAGATCTTGGCAAGGGATCTGGTCCAGGTTTATCTGTTTCCCAGGGCATAATCAAAAACCATGGTGGTTGTATAAAAGTGGACAGCGAAGTCGGGCAAGGGACAACTTTTACTATGTATCTGCCCTATTCCGGACAGGAAGAGTCTCCATCACCAAAGCAGCACGTTGATAATCAATCCCAGGGTTAAACTTATATCCAATTTTAGACCCTGTATCTTTAAATACGATCCTTGCAAGTAAGGTTGTTGTAATAAGTGATGAAAAACGAGTGGAATATCCTTATAGTTGAAGATGAGGATCTAGCCAGAAAGAATCTCGAACGTATCCTCATTAAGGAAAGGTATGTCGTTTCTTCTACCAAAAGCGGTGAACATGCTCTACAATTGCTTCAAGAACAAGAATTTGATTTAGTACTGACGGATCTGAAAATGAAGCCGGTCGACGGCATGGATATTTTAAAGAAAAGCAAGTCGTTGTATCCACAAACCGAGGTCATTATGATAACCGCCTACGCCACGGTAGATTCTGCTGTGGTAGCAATGAAGGAAGGAGCCTACCACTATTTAGCCAAGCCTTATAAACTGGAAGAAGTACGAAAAATTGTTCATGAGGCATTGCTTAAGCGAGAATTGACACTTGAGAACAAAGCCCTCAAGGAAGCTCTGAACCAGGGCAATACCATCCCGCATATAGTTGGTAAAAGTCAGTCCATGTCTGAAGTCCATAAGAAGATTAGTCAAATCGCGCCAACAGACACCAATGTGCTTATCCTGGGCGAAAGCGGTACAGGTAAAGAACTTATTGCCCAGGCCATTCACAATCTCAGCCATCGATCAGGGGATAAGTTTGTGGCATTCAATTGTGGCTCATTCACGGAAGAACTCATGGCCAATGAACTGTTTGGTCATGAGAAGGACGCTTATACCGGGGCGACCTCAAACAAAAAGGGGCTGTTGGAAATGGCCGACCAAGGAACAGTTTTTTTGGATGAAATCGGTGATATGCCTCTTTCCATGCAGGTCAAACTTTTGCGAATTATCCAGGAAAAAGAGTTGATCCGGGTTGGAGGGCTGGAATCTATCTCGGTCGACCTTCGTTTTATTGCTGCCACCCATCGTGATCTGGCTCAGGAAGTATCAGCCGAACGATTTCGTCAAGACCTGTATTACCGGCTCAATGTGATTACCATCTCCCTGCCTCCACTAGTTGAACGTCAAGGTGATATCCCATTGCTAGCCAATCATTTTCTAGCCCAAAAAATGAAAGATTTTGATAAGAATATCAAGGAAATCGATCCGGAGGCGATGGAACTTCTAAATGCCTATACCTGGCCGGGCAATGTCAGGGAACTGGAAAATGTTGTTGAAAGGGCTGTGGCTTTGACCAACAGAGATGTTATTAAAGTAGATGTCTTACCCGAGTATATTCGTTCTCTTTCAATAGAGACTTTCCGTCGTCATTCTTCCAAAGTGCCTACTATGGAAGAACAGGAAATTGAGTATATTCAATGGATACTGAATAAGTGTAACGGTAATAAGACCAAAGCAGCTCAAATGATGGGTATTGATCGTGTTTCCCTTTGGAGAAAGATGAAACGCTACGGGATTTCAGAGAAGTAAACCGGAAGAAGCTGACTGTTGATTGTTGACCGAATAAATCAGAATAAAGAGATCATTTTGTAAACTCTTCGTCTTGCGGTTCAAAGTTCACAGTTCACGCTCTTTTCATGCTTCGTTGTGCTTAGATCAGGGCCTGATGATTAATATTAAGATAACAATAAGGAGTCACTTCTTCTTTCTTATTGTTTTCGGTCCACGGTCCACGGTTCACGGTCAACATTTTTTTACTCCGGGCAGGGAGCATTGACCAGTATCACGGCCGTGCCCTTTGCTTTATAGGCTTGTTCAAAGATTTTAGGAAGCTGGTCAAATTCTTCTTCGTCTATAGATATGAAAAATGCTGGTCCTATACCCTTTATCAGGTTGGTCAGGACAACTTTGGTCTCTTCGGGCCCTGATTCCAGCGTTGGCTGGTAGCCTGTCAAGGCTGCCGAATAATTGTTTATAATAATGATCAAAATACGGGATTGTAAGTGACAGGCCTGGATAAGCCCGGGAATCCCGCTGTTTAAGAAGGCTGAATCACCAATTATGGCTACAGGTCTTTCGCTTGTATAGACTTGGGAAACTGCTGAGACAACAGGACTGGCTGAGCCCATACAGAATTTGAGATCGACTTTATTGTAAGGGGCATATTTCAATCTTACTCCACAGCCTGGTTCAGTAGCCAAGGCTGGTTCATACATCCCGTTATCCTGCCAATATTGACTCAGGGACTCATAGACTCTTCCGTAAGGACAGCCCCAACACAATGGTTTCATGCCGGCCCATAACTTCGGCTCCTGAAACAAATCCGAGAATATATCCTCATCCATATGTTCCTGGCTCAAGTGGGTGATGGCCTGATAAATGTCATGTAGATATAAAAGGTCTTGACCTGGAAGATCATGACTCAGTTTACCCATAATATGGATGTCGAGCCCATGACTTTGAGACAGGGCCATGATTTTTTCCTCAGCCAGCGGCTGGCCTTCTTCAACAACAAGGAGACTTTTGATTTCCTGCAGAAAAGGGTACAGACTGTTTTCCGGCAGAGGATTGACCTGCTCAAGGCGAAAGGTCTTGATCTTTTTCTTATCTATCCTTTTTAAAACAGTCTCGACTTTTGGCCAGCTGTCACCAACAGCAATGATGCCGATCTCTCCTTGCCCCTGTTCAAGACAGGTCAGACAGTTTTGTTTTAGTTTCTCCCTTACCTGGTGGATACGTTTGTGCAGGGAAACTGCATAATCAGGCATACAGGCCGAATCTTTAATCTCTGAAGAGCGTTGAAAACGAGAATCGGGTCTCGATTTTAGTTCGGGAAGCTCGATTTCGGCCCTGGCTGTAACAAAGTTTGGAGTAAAGCGGATCACTACTGGTATGCGATATCTTTCAGATACAAAGATGGCATGTTGTATAATATTGGGAGCCTGTTGGGGTACACTTGGTTCAAAAAGGGGAACCTCGGCGGCAATGGACAAAAGTCGGGAATCTTGCTCATGAGAGGAGTTAAGAGATCCTGGATCGTCTCCAAGGACAATGATACAGGCCCCATTAACCCCTGTCAGGCCGGAAATTACCAGACTGTCCATAAGCAGATTGAATCCGACATTTTTTATAGTTACAGCAGTTCTTAAACCGGTAACAGAAAAGCCAAGGGCATATTCAAAGGCAACTTTTTCATTGATCGTCCAAATGGCCTGATAATCCTTCATTCCAGTTACAATCTGTTTGTAGGAGTCCATAACCCCGGTTACCGGACTTCCAGGATAACCGGTCATTATTGAAACTCCTTGCTGAAATAGACTTTCAGCTATGGCTTCAGGTCCTGAACAGGTCTTGTTTGGCATGCGGCATTCTCCTTGTTCAATATCCTTTTTAATCGGTATTCATTCCTAATTCGAGGCAGTCATCTAAAGTCAAACCTCGAGTTCCAGTCCGATTGGACAGTGATCAGAACCCATGACCTCTGATTCTATCCAGGAGTTTTTGACCTTTTCTCTCAATTCTTCAGAGACAAAGAAGTAATCAATACGCCACCCGGCATTCTTGGCTCTGGCATTGAAACGATAGGTCCACCATGTGTAGTATCCTGGTTGGTCATTAAATATCCTAAAGGTATCAACATAGCCATGGGAGATAAATTTATCCAGCCATTTTCTCTCGATAGGCAAAAAGCCGGATCTATCCTCATTGGCTTTCGGGTTTTTGAGATCAATCTCCTTATGGGCTGTGTTGAAGTCTCCACATACAACAATCGGTTTTTTTCTCCGAAGTTCTTGGACATGATCCAAAAAAAAGTCATAAAAGTCGAGCTTGTACTGGAGCCTTTCTTGACTCATTTGGCCGTTTGGGAAATAAACATTAAATAGATAGAATTGCTCGAACTCCATTTGAATCAACCGGCCTTCTCCTTGAAAGTGGGGTTCAGGCAGCTCGTATTCAAAGCTTTGAGGATAAGTACTGCAGAATACAGCTACACCGGAGTAACCCTTTTTTAGGTTGCAAGGATTCCATAGCTGCTCATAATCAGGGATAGATCTGTCTTCTTTCGGGATCTGATCAAGATTGGCCTTGATCTCCTGTAAACAGATGGCTTGACCATTGGCCCGTTTGAACCAGTCCCAGAAACCTTTTTTTATTACCGCCCTAAATCCATTGACATTCCAGGAATAGATTCTCATATTTAAGGTTCCTTTTTGATTAAAAATTCATTCTTAGATACCTTGACTTGATGCAACTTTCAAGATGAAATGGTGGACTGCAAAAATATTTGTCGTTTTCCTATAATATGCGGAGTTAAAGTCCATGACCGTACAAAAGGATAATCCTTTTTTGATGTCCAAAGTCTCTCTGTCATTGATATTTCTGGCATCTGTTTTTTTCTTTAATTTCTTGTCCAGACTCATTTCGGCACCTTTTTTGGTAAACATAGAGCAGGATTTTTCCCTGAGCCATACTCAGGGTGGTGGGCTGTTTTTGTGGCTTTCCATTGGCAATGGCATGGCCATGATACTGTCCGGGTTTATCGCCAAGTACTTGACTCATCGATATACTATTATACTTTCAGCCGTTGCTGTAGGTATAAGCATGATTTTGCTTTCCTGGGCCCAGTCTTTCCGTTCTTTTCAGTTGTTATTGTTTTTGACCGGTGTTTCCTGTGGTATCTATTTACCTTCCGGGATATCGACACTTACTTCCTTGTTGCCCAAGTCACATTGGGGTAGAGGAGTTGCGGTTCATGAGATGGCACCAAATACAGGCTTCATTATAGCCCCGGCCATAGCCGCCCTGGCCATGGGCTCTATCTCCTGGAGGTATGTCTTTGCCGGGATAGGTCTGGCCTCAATAATAATGGGAGCCGCCTTCTTTTTGAGGGGGCAAGGTGGAACCATGCCGGGACAAGCCCCGAATTTCTCAGTTATCTCCTCATTAATAAAACGCCTGCAGTTTTGGATACTGGTCTTGCTTTTCAGCCTTGCAGCCGGTATTACCTTTGGCTGTTACAGCATGCTGCCCTTATTTCTGGTCCAGGCCCATGGATTTGATGAAGCCCTGGCCAATGAACTTGTTGCTTTTTCCCGAACCCCTTGTCTATGTATTGTTTTGCTGGCCGGGCTTTTTGTTGATAAGCTTGGAGCGAAACGGACTATAATTATCTCTTTGTCGGTTTCAGGAGTATCTACTTTGTTTTTGGGACTGACTCATGGGACTGTTCTATACATCTTGGTCTTTATTCAACCCCTGCTTGCAGTTTGTTTCTTTCCGGCCGGATTTACAGCTATCTCAATGTGTTTTCCTCTTGAAATCCGTAATGTGGCCATCTCTTTTATTATTCCCTTGGCTATAGTCTTTGGTACCGGATGTGTTCCGACACTTCTGGGTTGGTTTGCCGATCTGGCTTTGTTCCCAACAGGTTTTGTATTTTATGGTTTCTTGGTCTTGTTGACTATGAACAGTCTCTTTATTTTGTCCTTACCACGATATTAAATATAGACAGCGGTAAGTATAATTATGGATGAACATGGATTGTATAAAGTGATTCTGGACAGTATTGCTGTTGGGGTCTTTACGGTTAATACACAATTTATCATCACCTCATTCAACCAGGAAGCAGAACGGTTGACCGGATTTTGTAAGGAAGAGGCTATGGGTAGATTTTGTTATGAGATCTTTCGGGCCGACAAATGTTATACTGGTTGCGCTTTGCAAACAGCCATTGAAAATAAGGCTAGAGTAACAAAAGAACGGGTGACCATATTGGATAAGAACAATAATGAGCTTCTGGTAGAGATCACAACCTCGGCCCTGTTGGGTAAAGAAGGCAATTTTATCGGTGGGGTGGAATCATTTATTGATGACAGTGAACGCTATATTTTAGAGTCAAAGATTCAAGAGCACTATTCCTTCCACAGTATTGTCTCTAAGGACGAAAAGATCTTGCAGCTTTTGGAGGTTATGCCGGCTTTGGCCGCTTCCGACACAGCCATTCTCCTGTTGGGGGAAACTGGTACCGGCAAGGATCTTTTCGCCAAAGCTATACTCAACTTGAGTCACCGTAAAGAGGGACCTTTTGTCAAGGTCAATTGTGCTGCCCTTCCGGAACATCTTTTGGAGTCAGAACTCTTTGGCTATCAGAAAGGGGCCTTTACCGATGCCAAGAGCAACAAACCAGGTCGTTTTCAACTGGCTCACCAGGGGACCCTATTTTTAGATGAAATCGGTGATTTACCTCTGCCATTACAGGCAAAACTCCTTCAGGCCCTGGAAGACAAAGAATTTTTCCCTTTAGGGGCTACACAGCCGATTCGTGTTGATACCAGAATAATAGCCTCAACTCATAGAGATCTCCCTTCAATGGTTGACTCCGGTAAGTTCAGAGCTGATCTTTATTATCGACTTAAGGTGGCGGTCATGCATATATCCCCATTACGGGAACGAAAATCGGATATTCCCCTACTTATTGATTATTTCTGTAAGGAAATATGTGCCTTGCAACACCTCCACAGAAAGACTTTTTCTAACCAGTCGAGAGAAGTTCTATTAAAATATAGCTACCCTGGGAACATTAGAGAGCTAAAAAATATTGTCGAGTATGCCGTGCTCATAGAATCTGATGAGATCGTACACCCGGGTAGTCTGCCCCAATATGTCTGGGAAGAGGTAAACCAGAATGTCGATATCCGGAAAGAATCAATCCAGGCCGCCAACAACACAGGCACTCTTCAGGATTCAGTCCAAAGTACAGAAAAAGAACGGTTAAAACAAGCCTTGGTAATCTGTTATTGGAGAAAAGATATGACTGCCGCCTATCTCGGTATAAGCAGGACAACCTTGTGGCGAAGGATGAAAAAATACGGTCTATTGCCCTGAAACATTTTAGAGACATTTTGTTTCATTTATTTTTACATTTATCTTATTGTTATCTCACTCTATTTATATTCAGAGCCTTATTTATTGTTCTGTTTAAAACGTTTCGTTTCAGTTTTGAAAACTATGGACAGAAAATGGGCTTCCACAAGTGTGGCCATGTCAAGGCCTTTGTCAGGACAGTGAACTTGTCCAATAAAGGCATGAATATTGCTGTAGTTTGATAAAGGATGAATGAGAAATGTCGAAGAAGATAGCTCTCTGTCTCTTGGAAAACAATCGAATAGCGCCTCGTTTCGACTTTGCCCAAAAACTGATGCTGGTTACTGTTTCAGATTTTAATGAGATTATCAGTCAAGAGGTGATGCAAGTCAAGCATATGAAGACTATGGAAAGATGCCATATTTTAGTAGATCTTGGGGTCAGTTTGCTGATTTGTGGTGGAGTCCATAAACAGTGCCAGGAGGTGTTGAACAAGGCCGAGGTTAATTGTATCAATAATGTTATTGGCAGCTCGGAGGCTGTCCTGAAGGAACACTTCAAGAATACCCTTTGTTCAGGGAAAACCCTTGATTAGGACATCTATCAAATATTTTGGACCTGTGCAATAGATTTTCTAAGATTGTATTATAGGTCTCCGGTTTAAGATGGTGACTGTTTACAGTAAGAAAAAGAAAAGGGAATTACTTCTAGTTCTTAATTCTTCGGTCAACGGTTAACGTAAAGTAGCTAATATAGCAATTGCCCAGCTTTAATAT
>CAYUNZ010000080.1:0-12198 GCA_964446205.1 uncultured Desulfohalobiaceae bacterium
GAAAACTTGTTATTTCCATATCCGGAAATCAAAAATTTCCGGATGGGAACTATCTCACTTCTTCAAAAACGGTTGATATCTCTTCTTGGTAGACAATCTCCTGTCTGCCTGTACTCATTTCTTTGACAACAACTTTCCCTTGACTCATCTCTTGAGAGCCTATCAGGAGGCATTTTTTTACCCCCAATCTATTAGCCTGTCTTAGCGAACTCTTAGGGCTCTTTGGCTCAAAACCAACATGACCGGAATGACCGAGCTGCCGCAGCTGATCTGCCAAAATCTGGGCCTGATCCGCAGCTTCTTTCTCAAGTACGGCCAAATAAAAATCGTAACCAGGATCAGACATTGGTTCCAGAAGCATAGCCAATCTCTCCATTCCACAGGCAAAGCCCAGTCCAGGCACATCAGGACCGCCCAATGCCTTTACCAGGCCGTCATAACGGCCACCTCCGGCAACGGAAGACTGAGAGCCAATATTGCTGGAGACAATCTCAAAAGTTGTCCGTTGATAATAATCAAGACCTCGAACCAGCCTAGAATTGATCCTATAGTTCAGACCACAATTATCCAGGACATACAAAACAGAATCAAAATGTTCTCGACAATCTGGACACAGAAAGTCAAGAAGAGAGGGGGCTTGATTCAAATTCTCCTGACATTGTACTTGTTTGCAATCCAGTACCCGTAAAGGATTGACCTTGATTCTTCTTTGGCAGTCTTCACAGAACAAACGTGGGTCCACTGTCTGCAGGTAAGACTGCAAAGCCTTTTCGAATTCTGGCCGACAGTTTCGACAGCCAAGAGAGTTCAGCTCTATATCTAGGTTTTTCAGCCCTATTTCCCTCAAGTAGCTATAGAGCATCAGAATTAGCTCTGCATCTGCCTGAGGGGCTGTAGGTCCGAAAACCTCCACATTTATTTGATGAAACTGGCGAAGGCGTCCTTTTTGTGGTCTTTCATACCGAAACATCGGACCATATGTAAAAAACTTACTGACCTGCTCTTTGGTATTGAGCCTGTTTTCAATATATGCCCGGACAACTCCAGCAGTAGCTTCCGGTCTAAGGGTCAATGAGCGTCCTTTGCGGTCAGGAAAGGTATACATCTCCTTTTGAACAATATCAGTCTCTTCTCCTAAGGTCCTGGAAAAGAGATCCGTCTTTTCCAGGACTGGGATACGTAGCTCCCGAAATCCATAGCGTTGGAAGACATCCTTGGCTGTTTGTTCGAGGTATGTATATCTTTCGGCTTCTTCAGCAATAAGATCGTGAAAACCTTTTACCTTATTTATACTCTTCATAAGCCTCTGTCTATTTTTTTATGGACCTTGTCTTCTATTTAGGATACAGGTCAAAGCCAAGCAAAGAGAGTTCTTAGACCAACCTGCAAACATTGTCAAAAGTCTAAAAATTTATTGTCAATCTTGACAAGAGCGATAAAATGAAGATTTCTTAGAAGATATAACTTTTAAATCCGGACATTTTTTTTATCGTCAAATAACTAGATGGAGGAACAAGTCATGAAAGCTATCTCCTTAGTGGGTTACAAGAAAACCGGTAAAACTAGTTTACTAATTGAACTCTGCAAGTTGTTCAAGGAACGTGGTATCTCTGTGGCAGTTGCCAAAATGAGCCACGACAATTTTGACAAAGGTGACACTGATACGGATAAAGTGGCTCAATATGCTGAGGCTGTCGCCGGTCTAACAGAAGAAGAATCAATGCTGATCTGGCCGAGCAAGAAATATCTACCGGATCTGCTCCCCCTAATGAAGGCTGAGGTCCTCCTGGTCGAAGGAGGCAAGAATCTGGAATACCTGCCACGTATTCTTTTACTTAAGGGGCCTGAAGAATTTACTGACCTCCATAAAGATCTAGCCCTGGCTGTCTGGGGTGATCATGGCATTTCAAGTCTCCCTAATCTGACAAATATATCCTCTTTGGCCGATATTATTTTGGAAAAAGGTTTTTTCCTCCCAGGCCTGGACTGTGGTTCATGCGGTCGAGAAGGTTGTGGCCAATTGGCCAAGGAAATAGTCGCTGGACAGGCCACACCGGATGATTGCCAGGCACTTCAATCTGACTTCGACATCAAGTTAAACGGCCAATCTTTGGCTATGAACCATTTTGTCCGGGATATCATTGCCGGATCATTGCAGGGTATGCTAGCCAATCTCAAGGGTTATGTCCCAGGGAGCACTATAGATATCCATATGGAGAAATAAATGGACAAGGATTTTTTTCAAGTTGTTAGTGTTAATGAATTTCTTAAGTTGTGCCAACAATTTACTCCAATATCGAAAACGTATAGACAACCCTTGACTGCAAGTCTTCAGGCCGTGCTGGCTGAAGATGTCTTAGCCCATGAAGACTTGCCCCCTTTTTCTCGCTCAAGTATGGACGGGTATGCTGTTAGATCAGCCGACACATTCGGAGCTGGTGAGATGAACCCGGTTTATCTCCACAACAAAGGGGAGATACATATACACAGACTGCCTGAGTTCGACCTCCGAGCCGGGGAATGTGCAGCAATAGTTACCGGTGCCGGTTTGCCAAAGGGGGCCGATAGTGTAGTCATGATTGAACATACCCAAGAGATTGGTGCCGGAGACATAGAGATCAGAAGGGCCGTAGCTCCCGGCGAAAACATGATGTACCAAGGTGAAGATTGTCAAGCCGATCAAGTACAAGTATTTGCGGGAACCAGACTCCGTCCTCAGGAATTGTCTATACTGGCCGCCCTTGGCTATTCAGAGGTAGAAACATACCAGCCCCCAAGGGTGGCTATTATTTCCACTGGTGATGAAATTATCCCGGTCAATGAATTTCCCCAACCGGGTCAGATCCGTGATGTCAACACTCACTCAATATATTCCTGGATCAAGCTCATTGGCGGAGACCCTCAAATCTACGGCATAATACCGGATGATCTCAATCAGCTAAAAGGGGTCTTGGCTCAGGCTGTTCCAGACAATGATATGGTCATGATTTCCGGGGGAAGTTCAGTTGGGACCAGGGATTTGACCCTAAAAGCCATTCAGACCTTGCCTGAAAGCAAAATCTTGGCCCACGGCGTATCCTTAAGCCCCGGCAAACCTACAATCCTTGCTCAAAGCGGATCCTTGCCGATCCTTGGGCTACCCGGCCAAGTCACCTCGGTTCAAGTAGTCATGCTTGTACTCGGCCTCCCATTTCTCCGACACCTATCAGGTGAACATAGACCCAAAGAAGACCTGCTCCATGCCTCTGTTACTGCCAAAATGGCACGCAACGTAGCCTCAAAACAGGGACGGGAAGACTATGTCCGAGTGCAGCTTATCCAAGAAGGCCAAAACAGCTTAACCGCTTATCCTTTACTGGGCAAATCAGGTTTACTCAAAACCTTGCTTCATGCCGACGGACTTGTTTGTATACCTTCCTATTCAGAGGGCTTGAGTCAGGATGAACAGGTTCAAGTTTGGCTCATTTAATCATTTTATATAGGCTCATATTTACAGTCATGTGGTTTGACAGTAAGAACAGGTCTATCCGAGAGCTTAACTATCTTCTCCGCCACCGAACCAAAAAAGATCTGTGTAATCTTTTTGCTGCCATGTGTGCCAATTACAATCATATCAATATCATAATCCCGGCCAAACTCAAGGATCTTTTGGGCTGCATCACCAGTCAGGAGGTGTCCTTGAACCGAGTTATAGTCCCTTGTGACTTTTTCAATTAAGCCATCCAATCTTTCCTGGGCCTGATCAGCGATTGTCTTTTCATATTCCTCACGAAAGCTCATATTGACATTGAATTGTTCATATGTATCAAGCAATGGTATAACATAAACCACATACAGAACTGCCCCTAATGCTCTGGCCAGGTCCGTGGCTTGATCAACAATATAAGGGCACCTTTCAGTGAAATCAACAGCACATAAAATCTTCTGAACTCCCATCCCTCTACTCCTTAAGATCATTATAAATCAGTGTTTTCCTTATGCCGCAGCACTCGCAATAGAGTATGCCAATAGATGTAAAACCTGCCGAACACTCAGCCGATAGCCTTTGGTTCCGTATTCCAGGCCATAAGGGGGGTCAACGGTCTTTCTTCCCCAAGATCTACCCTTGCAGCTGAAAACATCCCCCAATATGGCGAGTAAAACTTCTTGTTCATCCTTTGAAACCAACAATAGTAGATCCATGACCATTGGGGCCAGGGTAAGACTGAGCCTGCTGTAAATCTAACTGAGCCAGGTATATCTCTTCTGAGTATCCTCTTGACACCCAACCATGATTCAGCCTTGATTTGATCATTGGAATGCAATGACCTAGTCCATTTTTTGGACATTTCGCCCATGAATGAATACCAAAAAAATCGGTTCAAGAAACCAATAATAAAACCCTTTCTAGCTATCCGGTAAGCTTCATGAATGACAGTTTCAGGTCTTGTTCTCAAATCAAGTATATTGATCATGGCTACATAATCAAACTGATTATCCTCAAAAGCAAGGTAATCGACCTGGCCGATATAGAAATCTGACTTTGATCCTAAACGGGATCTTGCTCCACAAATATTGGTTGGAGAAGGATCGATCCCTGTGACATCAAAACCGGTTTCCCAAAATACCTCCAAAAATTCCCCGGTCCCACAGCCTATCTCTAAAAGGGATTGATAGCGTCTGGACCAGTCATAAATCAGATTCAGAATAAGGCTTTTTTTGTGTTCAAAAACAAATCGCTCACGGTCCTCTTCTGCCCAATATTTTGAAGATAGCCCTCTTCCATTAAATATTGGCATAGATTAACCTGTCTCAGTGATTCTCTTCATTATAAACCGCACCTTGAGCAGCTGAAGAAGCTATCCGGGAGTATCTTCGCAAGACTTTGGAGGTAATCTCCTTTTTCTTGGGCTGCCATTTTGCTCGTCTTTGAGCAAGTTCTTCATCAGATAGATCAACCTGCAAGCTTCTCTCCAAAATATTTATAGCTATTCGGTCATTGTTCTCAATAAGGCCAATAACTCCTCCATTTGCGGCTTCAGGTGAAACATGACCTATAGCCGCTCCCCGGGTCCCACCACTGAAACGTCCGTCGGTAATCAGAGCCACCTCTTGATCCAAACCCATGCCAGCAATGGCTGAAGTTGGAGTCAACATTTCCCGCATACCCGGACCACCTTTGGGTCCTTCATATCTAATAACCACAACATCCCCAGCCTCAATAGCCTGATCCATAATTGCCTCAACAGCCTCTTCCTCACTATCAAAGACTTTGGCCGGGCCTTCCCTGACCAGCATCTGATCAGAAACAGCAGACTGTTTAACCACTGCACCATCTTGAGCCAGATTACCAAAAAGGATGGCAATACCGCCCTGTTCATTATAAGGCTGCTCAGCATAACGTATCACATCATGGTCCAGGATTTCAGCCCTATCTTCCTGCAGATTACAACCTACTGTTTTTCCGGTTACTGTCAGACAATCAAGATCAATAAGCCCTTTCTTGCTAAGTTCATTCATTACAGCCGGTATTCCTCCGGCTCGATCCAGATCCTGAACATGATATGGGCCTGCCGGTGAAAGACGACATAGATTTGGTGTCCTCTTACTGACTTCATCAAAGATCTCAAGAGACAGCTCCAGGCCAGCTTCAGCAAATATGGCCGGCAAATGGAGTACAGTGTTAGTAGAACAACCTAAAGCCATATCTACAGTCACAGCATTAATAACACTTTGTTTTTTAACTATATCTCCTGGTTTTATATCCTCTGCCAAGAGCTCCATAATCTTAAGACCACTTTTTTTGGCCAGACGAATCCGGGCAGCCTTAACAGCAGGTATTGTCCCATTCCAGGGCAATGCCAGCCCTATAGCTTCAGAAAGGCAATTCATGGAGTTTGCAGTAAACATCCCGGAGCAACTACCACATCCAGGACAGGCATGCTTTTCCAGCTCCAACAATTCCTCCGTAGATATTAGGCCTTTTTGACATTTCCCAACCGCCTCAAAAACATTGATCAGATCCACAATCTGACCTTTGTATTCTCCTGCCATCATCGGTCCACCACTAACACAAATACTAGGGATATTGATTCGAAGCATAGCCATAAGCATACCCGGGACAATCTTGTCACAATTAGGGATAAAGACCAGCCCGTCAAAAGGATGAGCCATAGCCATGAGTTCAATTGAATCGGCAATAAACTCTCGACTCGGCAGACTCATGCGCATGCCTTCGTGATTCATGGCCAAACCGTCACAAATGCCAATGACCGGAAACTCCAAAGGGGTCCCTCCAGACATACGGATCCCTGATTTCACAGCCTCAGCAATAGAGTCTAAATGTATATGACCAGGGACAATTTCATTGGCTGAATTGACCACCCCGATCAATGGGCGTTCAATCTCTTCCTCACTAAGCCCCAAAGCATACATTAGAGAGCGATGGGGTCCCTTTTCCATACCTTTCTTCATCTTGTCACTGCGCATAAGATCTCCTTTTAAATATCTGAGCCGTTATTCGTGATCCGCATTACAAAAACAAAGAACGTGGACCGTGAACCGTTGACCGAAGAAAAAACATGAATCAAATAGCACGGTACAAAGACATAAGAGCACCAGGCTATTGGCTTAGATCTATTTTAGTAATTGCGAATAGCTAACCAACTGCTAAAAATAGAGACAAATGTCAACAAGCCTACCATATAGGCTATTTGTTCAAAGGTTAAGAACTCTATCTCTATCCAAATCGGAGGAACGTTTAATAAATCCAAGAAAATGATCTGGGTCAACTTTAACAGCAACAGAGCAAAAAAAGTGCTTAAAATGGCCTGAATACCTGCTCCAAACAGGACTGGGAACTGGATATACCACCTGGAAGCCCCAACTAACTTTAGGACCTCCAGCTCTTCTCTCTTACTTAGATGGGACAATTTAAATGTATTCCCAATCACCAGACCAATTATAAAGGCCAGAACAACAGTAAAGGGCCAGACAAGACGATGCAGAATTGAGATCCATGAACTGGTGCTCTGGGCATGAAGGGGATTGAAATGCACCTTTTTCACCCCTTTCATCCCTTCAAAACGGGACTTATATTCTTGAACCATCTTCTTAGCTGCATGAGGAGTAAGTTTTACAGTCACCACAGCTGTCGGGGGAAGCGGATTTGAGGACTTCAACCAGTCCAAACTGACGGATTCATGAAGTGTTTTACTTAGGGCCTTAAGGGCCTTATTTGGGGTATAAGTAGTTATGGAGGATACTGAAGGGAATTGTTTTATCATTTGCCATTGTCTTTTGATCTCAGATTCTTTCAAAGTTTTATCCCAATAGAGCTCAAATGAAATATCGCCTTGATCCTCATAAAGCTGAATTTTGATGTTGTGCATCAATAAAATAAACATGGCCCCTAAAAAAACAATCAGAGTAACTGCCACCAAAGTCATAACCTGACTACATATATTGACTCGCAGCTCTCGCAGACCTTGCCGGCACAGTCTCAAGATAATGAACAATTCAAACCTTCCTTATTCAGTGGCCAAAACCCCATTTTTCAAGCCCAGTACTCTGGCTTGTTCGACCTTGGGCAGGAGTCTTCTATTATGACTGGCCAATAAAATTGTGGTCCCATGTTTATTGAATTGTTGAAAGATCTCCAACAGACGCAAGGACAATTCCTCATCCAAATTCCCTGTGGGTTCATCAGCCAAGAGCAATTTAGGTTTGATTACAATAGCTCTGGCTATGGCTACTCTTTGCTGTTCTCCTCCGGAGAGTTCTTTACAGAGCAAATCGAACTTATTATCCATATTCAGTCCTCTCAGTACAGCCCCTACCCGACGATCAATCTTATCTTTGGCTACCCCCATCACTTTAAGGGGCAAAGCCACATTGTCCCTAACGCTTTGTTCCGAAAGGACCTTGAAATCCTGAAAAACAACACTTACTGCCCGCCTAAGCCTGGGTAGCTGCCGGGAGGAAAGCTTGGACAAGTCAAATCCAGCTACATAGCCATGACCTCTTTGCAAGGGGATTGCACCATGCAGTATCCTAAGCAAAGTCGACTTCCCCGCCCCTGAAGGTCCGCTTAAAAATATAAACTCACCTCCTTTGATATGAAAATTAATATCTTTTAGGACCCAATTTGTACCAAAGGAAAAAGATAGATGTTTGACTGTAATCAATTAAGCTCCCTCACTGCCAAGACTGAATCATAAGTGGCTCTTCCTGATGAAGTACATAGGACTTTAGTTCTTCAGCTGTTATTGCCGCAGCCCCGAGCTGACCTACAACAATCCCGGCAGCGTAGTTGGCCAAAACACAGGCCTGGACAATATCCAATCCAGCGCTCAAAGCCCCGCCTATTACCGCAATGACCGTATCACCTGCCCCGGTAACATCATAGACCTTTCTGGCCATAGTAGGGATCTTCCAAACAGTTTTGTCTTGACAAAACAGGACCATCCCATCAGGCCCCAAGGTGATGAGCAGATTTTGACATCTGTCCTGGTTCAAGATTTCACTGCCTGCTTTCAGGAGATCATCTCTACCCTTAATAACAAGATTCGCCCCCTCTGAAGCCTCTTTAAGGTTGGGGGTTATAAGAAAGGCCCCTGAGTACAATTGGAAATTCCTGGTCTTTGGGTCGACCAAAACCCTTGTCCCTGGCTTCTTGTACTCATGAACAGTATCCAATAGGACCTTGGTGATCATTCCTTTTCCATAGTCTGAGATGAGAACGACCCTATATCCTGCCAAAACATTTCTAAGGATAGGGATAATATCCAAAGCCTCAAAATCCTTTTCTCCAGAAACCTCTTGATCAACCCTGAGGACCTGTTGCCCCTGGGCTACCACCCTTGTCTTCACAGTTGTCCGCCAGTCAATACTGGTAAGGATTTCATGCTCAATTCCTTCCCCATGCAAAAGCCCCTGCAGCTGACGGTATCTTTGATCCTGGCCACAAAGACCAATCAAAAAAGGGGTACCACCTAGTCTCTTAATATTCTTGGCTACATTGGCTGCACCACCTAGATGGAACTCTTCATGTTCCACCTTGACTATGGGAACCGGTGCCTCTGGTGATATCCGCTCAACACTGCCATACTGGTAATGATCAAGCATGACATCGCCGATAATAAGTACCTGGCACCCGTTGAAAGAATCAATCTTTTCAGCTAAGCTGTTTGAAGTAATGCAGGCAGTCATAGACATCAAAATCTTATTATCAAAAATATACTTTTTTCAGGCCTTGGATCGGTCTATGCCCAGACGATCAAGTAGTTGATTGAGCTCTTCTTCAGAAGAATATTTCAAAGAAATACTACCTTGATCTTTTTCGCCCTGAATACGTACTTTGACTCTGAATTGTGAGGATATAGTCTCTTGCAATCTTTTCTTATAGGATAAGAAATCTCGATCTTTTTTCTTCTTAGACCCTTTTTTAGCAGAAAATGGTTTTTCTAGATCCGGCGGTAAAGTTCCATATTCCTTCCAATAGGCAACAAGCTTTTCAAGTTGACGGACAGTAAGCCCTTTAAGGGTAATCAGTTCAAAGACAGTTTGTCTGACCTGTTGATCAGTAATAGCTAGCAGGGTTCTAGCTTGGCCTGGGCTTATATCCCCATGTCGGACCGCCTCTTGCATAAAAGGCTCAAGCTGAAGGAGACGGAGGCTATTGGCAATACTTGATCGGCTTTTACCGATCTTATTGGATATATCATCCTGGGAAATCTGTAGTTCGTTATATAGTCTTGAAAGAGCCTCTGCTTCCTCTATGGCATTTAGATCTTCCCGTTGGAGATTTTCAATAAGACTGATAATCAAGGTTTGGATATCGTCAAGCTTGGAAACAATAACAGGCACATGGGTCAAGCCTATCTCTTTGCTGGCTCTCCAACGCCTTTCCCCAGCTACAAGCTCATAGAGACCATCCTCTTTAAGGCTTGGCCGGACCAAAAGAGGCTGAAGCAATCCTTGATCCTTAATAGACTGGGCCAGCTCTTGGAGTGCATCTTCTGATATATATTTTCTGGGTTGAAGAGGATTGGGTTGTATTTTTTCAATCCCAATGAGTTGTAAATCATGTGCTTGTGAATTAGTCTCTTCTGAAAATGTCTGAGGGAATAGGGCCTCCAGACCTTTACCCAAACCTCGGGAGACTTTTGCCATCAATAACTCCTTCTGCTTCTACAAAATATCTTTAAATAAGACTGGCTGAAGGGACCATAAATATGTTATTTTGAACCTTTAGTCAGCCAATCTTTAGTTTGTCGTTGGACTGTGGTGGACTCCTCCAGCAAATAAGCAAGAGACTCTAACCAGTTACCACTAAAAAGCTCAAAAGAAAGTCCTTATTTTGATTCGTAGCAAAAAGCATCTATACAATTACGACCATTTTAATTAGGAGAAAAAAATGATTAACAAAGATAAGCTGATGCAAGATCTATATGACCGAGATGGTCAGCTAATGGGAGTATGGATTAGTGCCCCCCTTTGGCATCAAATCGAAAATAGAGTTGAAAAGGAACTCCAAAATGCCCTGACTTCATTACAGGGTGAAGCCCCTGCAAAGGACATCAAAGAACCACTTGCGGATTGGGACCTATTAAAGAAATATTGGGATTTCAAATATCCTGTAGATATGGATGTCTATTGTGAATATTGTGGCAACCAAACTAAAAACTGGGAACAAGATAACCCACGTAAATTTTTACTCAAGGCAGCCAGTTTAGGTGGTTTGGTTACATTTCAATGTGTCCATTGCTCCTCACGGATCCTCAAAAAACACTTTAATGACCATATCAAGGTAGAACTTATGACTACCACCAAATAACTATCTTAGATATAATCTTTATTGACTTTTGCTGACAATCTCTCGCCCCATAGACAAATAAGACTGGGATCCTGTAGATTTGTAGTCATAACACAGAACAGGCATCCCATGGCTGGGCGCCTCTGATAATCTGACATTTCTGGGAATAATGCTATCAAAGACTTTGTCCTTAAAATAATTGCGGACCTCACTCTCAACTTGAAAAGATAGCTTGTTCCGCTTATCGAACATAGTCAAAACAACACCCATCAACTTTAGATCTGGATTCAATCTGTTCTTGATTAGTTCATATGTCCGCATCAAAGAGGCTATCCCTTCAAGGGCATAGTATTCACATTGCAGGGGGATCAACAAATCCGTGGCCGAACAAAGGGCATTAACTGTGATCAAGCCAAGAGAGGGAGGACAGTCCAGGATAATATACTCATATGGGCTTGAGATCTTATCGATTATTTTCTTGACATAAAACTCACGATGGCTTTTATCAACCAATTCAATTTCAGCGGCTACAAGGTCTTGAACAGAAGGGATGATATCCAGATACTTGATATCTGTCTGTCTAATAACTCCAGGGACCAAATCCGGTTGGAAAAGGACATCATATAAAGTCTGCTCAGCATCAGAACCATTGACGCTCAAACCGCTAGTGGCATTAGCCTGAGGATCACAATCTAAAAGCAGGACATGTTTTTCCATGGCTGCAATGGAAGCCGATAGATTTACTGCGGTTGTTGTTTTACCGACACCGCCTTTTTGATTAGCTATAGCGATAATTTTTTTCATTTTCCTTTCTGCAATAACTTTGTTGTTCAGTATAGTAATCCAGTTTTGCTTTTAGCCAAATCGGTTTGATTCTCATGCCTCTGGCCAAAAACCAAATGTATAACCTTGGTCAGGTTACCCTAAAAAACTAAATGACTACTTTATTCTCTAAGGGTCCGATGACAAAACGTTTTGGCATCATTAAGAGATGTTACCAAAGGAACTATATCTTGTATATTTTGGTTCCTAACGCTTTGAAGAAGCTGATTGGCCAAGTGGACAAAGTCATCAACTTCAAAGGCCCATTCTTCAGGAGCCTGATGCTGCATTCTCCCACATAGCCTGACAAACTGTTTCACATCTTCCAAAGCTGGAGCCTCTCCTCCCTCTGAGGCCGCCTTGATTTCTTGAAAGACCTTTTCCAGATCTGCCTTCAGTTGTTTGAACTGCATTTACCTCTTCCTCCGAAGGATTAACATGAAAGAATGTGGACCGTGAACCGTCGACCGTTGACCGAAAAAATAAGAATAAAGGGGTAATTTCTTAATCTCTTCATCTTCCGGTTCACGGTAAACGGTCAACGTTTTTTTTCATGCTTCGTTGTGCCCGTTAGGACATGA
>CAYUNZ010000081.1:0-8240 GCA_964446205.1 uncultured Desulfohalobiaceae bacterium
CCGATGATCGGGATTTGTACAGCCGACTGGATGTCTTTTTCATGCCTCAAAGGGGCTTTTATAAAATCAAGGCCAAGAACAATGGCTATTCCAAGGCCTAAGCCGATCAAGATAATAAGATTCCTTAGGTAATAAATCTTTGCCTTTGATGCGGAAGTTGGAAAAGTAGGCTGTTCCAATACCTTAACATTGTTGGTTATTCCAGCTTCCTTTTCCTGGATCTCCATATACATCTGATCCATATTCTTATATCTCTCTCTGGCCATTTTTAGTTGAGACTCAAGACGATTGAGCTTGAGTTGGATTTCAATGTCTCTGGCTTTCTCAAAATCTCCTGGGATACCATAGGATTTTCTATAATCAATCATGTCCTGTTCTGCTTTTTTATAAGCCTGATAGGCTTTTTCCCTTTGCTTGGAGATAAACTGTCGTTTGGATCGGACTGATTCCTTGTTTTCTTCAAGATTACTGGCCAGATAGACATCCAAATAGGCTTGAAGAATCATTGGGCCTATATCTCGTTGGAAAGATGTAGCAGATATCTCTATCATTGAAGTACGTTTGTGAGTAATAACTGTCAGCCGGTTTTGGAGCTCGTTTTGTCTTCTAAGCATGATTTTTCTAAGGGTTATTTCCTCAGGCTTAATTCCCAAAAGTTTTGTTAGCTTTTTCTGATAGCCCTTACCGAAAGTCTCTCCGATCATATCGAGAAATCCGTTTAAAACCTGAGACTCCGTAGCAGTATGGGATAAGAGGTCAGATTTGGCTGTTTGGGGTAAGATATTCAAAACTTCAGAAGCCATGGACAGACTGCGAAGTTTTGTTGCTTGAGATGCAACATAAGGTCCGGATGCTGTTTCCGGCTCAACCTCTTCCTTTTCAATCTTGGTCATTTCTGTGGTTGGTTTTTCTATATACAGAGTGGTAGAGCTAGTAAATTCTGATTTTATAAATGATGATACAAAAAAGGATAGGATAATTCCAAGACAAAATATGCCGATTACAAGCCATTTTCTCTCCCATAAGGGTATTAGGTACTTTTTTATATAAAAAGATAAATCAAAAGGTGCTTGATTGGTTTGCGGGTTCATAATTATCTTTAGTGTTGGAGGTTGTATATGATACCACTTAGTTTGTCTGTATGCTCAGGGATAGTCTCAACGGATTTTTGGAGCTCACTCTTTGAGGTCAGTCTGTCTCGGACAACAATATAGCAATGGTCACAAACCAGACTCAATAAAGAGGGATCAACATTATTCCGGTTTTGGGTCAAAAGAGGAGATGTATCAAAAAGGATAAGATTGAAGTAGCCTTTTAAAGAGTCAATAAAGTTTTCAAGCAAGGACCTATTAATGTAATGGGAAATGTCGGGAACAATTTCTCCTGTGGTTATACACCTTAGTTTGGGAAAGGAGGTCTTTTTGATTATGCCCTTTAAGTCGATATCTCCCTTGGCGAATTGTGTGAATCCGTTGTCGTTTTTTAGTTGAAAGCAATGATGTAGACAAGGGTGCCTGAGGTTGAGATCAATCAGGAGGACTTTTAAGGAGGTAAAGGAGACGCAATTGAGGCCTAAAAGGGAGACCAGTAGGGTATTGCCCATATTATCATCCGGGCTGGTGATCAGCATGGATAAAGGGTTATTTTTCTGTGATGAGGCTGTGATCTGTTCCCGGATCCTATTTAGTTCTACATAGGTGTATCCGGCCATGACAAGCTCATGTAAAGACCCTTTGGATCGGGTGGTCTTTAATCTTTTATCTTTGCGTAGGCTTTTAAAAACAGGCATTTATACCTTCTTAATCATTGGATTCTACTACTATAATATGTTCTCGTTGACCAAACATTTTTATCTCTTTCGGTCAACTGTGAACGGTAAACGTTAAACCTTCTTCAGTAATGCCAATCACCATCTATAGGGTTGACTATAGCCGATCTGAAACATGACCCGGTTGTCAGTATAATCGTCATCAGGGTCTTGACTCTGTCGTTGGTGATACTCATAGCTTAGATCTAAAAAATACCACTGACTGAACTGCCAATTGAGTCCGCATTTCCCGCTATAGATATCTTCGTCAGCATCATTATCCTCGTCGTTTTCCCGATAAGCCAAGCTGGCATAGGCATCTAGGTGTTGTAGTAAGGAATAGTTAGCATTGCCTGAGATACTCCAATATCTGGTAAAATCACGTTCATCAACTTCCATATAGCCCTGATCCCAGCCCCTCTCCGCTCTCAGACTGAGATTGCCGCGCTCTATCTTTTTGTTCAGCCCCAGGTTGTAGGACAGCCCTTCCTCATCGTCAGAACCTTTGTTCACCTCTTTGTAATATCCTGTTCCTGCCGATATACTCAAATGAGGGGTAAAGGCGTGGCTGATACCAACTGAGGTGTCATGGATAACGCAATCATCATCCGAGTCGTGGTCATGGGTCTCAGTAGTTATACCATATTGACCATTTACAGAGGTCTGAGTGGAAAACTTATGGGTATAAGTAATACTGCTGCTGTGGCTGTAAAAGTCATCCTCAGCTGCTTCTGATTCTTCTTCATTGCTGTAATTATAGTCCTGATATTCATAATCCAATGTTATCCCATTGGCGACATTAAACCAGTAAGAGTACTCTGTATAAGGTCCATGGGAAACAGCATTGTCCTCGGTTGGGTCTTCGTTTTCAAGTAAGCTGTGTTTGTAACCAAAAATCCAATGATCTCTGGGACCGAACTGGTAATCAAGGGATATATTGGCTGTGTTTCTTTCATAGGTGTTTCGAGACTTTCTAACATTTTGCCCGACTATATCTTCTTCATAAAAATCATCATCAAGCGGTTCATCTGTCCTGAGATAGGAGTCCTGGAAATTTAGCTTTAATCTATCAGTGAGTCTGTTTTGGAAGTTTAATTGGGCATCATGTCTAACATTGTCGTACTCAGGATATTTATGGAATTTGACAAATGAAGGGGCATAGCTGGTTTGGATTCGGCTGTTGTCAGTGACAATTCGTATGTCAAAACCTGGGGTCAAGGCAGTAATCATATCTGATCTTTTATAATCATCATTGAGAAATATATTGTCATCATATGTGGTGGATAGGGTCATACTGGGTTGTATCTCTACTTGAGGTCCTGCCAGGCAATGGCAAGTCAAAAAGAACAGATAAAATATGCATATAAGTGAGGTCTTTATAAACATGAGCATAGTTTGAATTTCTTAATCACGTTGACCGTTCACTGTTGTCCGTTAACCGATAAAAGAAAAAGTCTGTTCTGCTCAATATGCATTTTTAAACTTATCCACACAGCTCCAACATCTTTGATCTTCTTTTCTTCATCTCTCTTTCTTCGGTCAACGGTCCACGGTTCACGGTCCACATTCTTTTCATGTCCACGGTCAACGGTCCACGGTCCACATCTTAAGGTATATATATAGTATCATCAGGTCGAACAAAGATGTTGTGCTCAGGGTACTTCCCGGCAATGGCCTTGTTGTAATCTACAGGTATATTTCGTTGTTTGCCATTGACCCTCCTGATAATAAGGATCTCGTCCTTGTCCGCCCACTCGGTCATACCTCCGGCCAGGGCAATGGCCTGAAAAATGGTCATCTCATCCAGTAGCTTATATTTCCCAGGGGAGTTGATCTTACCGGCCACATAAAATACTTTGTCTTCTTTAGGCTCATGGACCTTCTTTTCCACATACTTGACATAGATAGTATCTCCGGGCTGTAAGTCCGGGATCTTCTTACTCTCTTCTGTATTCAGGAATTTTTCAAAATTATAGACTTTATCAATCTTTTTATTTCTGATCAGAATGATTTTGCTGAGGTCGGCGTCATCTGTCTCTCCACTGGCCTCGATCATCAAGTCCATGATGTTCATGTCATCTTTTAGCTCATAGATACCAGGATTATGGATAGCCCCGAATATTCGGACTTTGGATCTGGTTTCGGTATCCTCCTCCAATTTTTCCGAAGGGGGACTCCAAGGCATCAAGGTCCGTTTGATATTGCCGAAACTAGAGGAAATAGGGACGAATAAAGTGTCTTTTTCATGCAGCGGGGGAAGCAGCCTGTCATCTCCGGTTATAGTGTACTGATACAGATTGACTTTAATCTCGAATGTACCGTCCTGACTCTTTCTAGTAATCCTGACCTTACTCATGTTGGCCCCATCGACTGCACCGCCGGCTTTGTCCACAGCTTCCTGGACATTGGAGGATTCAGAAATAGCATAATTGTCTGGGTTTTTTACATGACCCAAGATCTGAATATAATGTCTTTTTTCAATAATACTTACCTGGACCTTTTTTAGTTGAGCCAAGTATTTGGGCAATCGGTCATGGATAATTTGTTTGACCTTTTCCGGGGTCCTGCCTTCGACATTGATGTGTCCATAATTGGGGATATAGATGTAACCGTTACGGTCCACTTCAATCCGGGTTCGACCAAGATCTTTTGTTAGATCGGCTGTATCACTCGAGTCAAGTTGTCTTGCTGGAGCTTGCCTTTGAGGTATGCGCACAAAGAGCAGATCCCCGGAATCAATTCTTTGATGATAATCTTTAGGGAAAGGGACCTCAACAATGTCGTTGGTTTGGACAGTGATCTCCCCTTCAAGGGAATAGGTCTTATAGTCTTCACTGTTTTCTTGTGGTCGTTTGAGTTTTATCTTGGAGATATCTACCCCAGACAGGACTCCCCCGGTAATAAACATGAGATCTTCCAGTTTTGTTTGGTGTGGGACTCGATACCAGCCTGGATATCTGACTCCTCCCTTTATGTGAATATACCGGAGCTGTTCAACAAGTTTGACAGTGACCTTTTCCCCTTTGACAATGAATTTTTTCAAGGTCTTGGTCAGCTTATCACTCAGGCTCTCAGGTGTATATTGATCAACTTTAATACTCCCGACCATCATGAAGTATATTTTGCCATTTGGGTCTACATCATATTCATGGCTCATCTGCTTTTGGCCGGGTACGGTAATATTTAAAATATCACCGGCAGCAATAGTGGTCTGTTGATCAGGTTGATCAGCCGGGAGTGGCTTATTAGATGACCCTTTCTTTCCATCTTTTTGGTCTTTGTTGGCTTTCTTTTTGGAATATCTTGTAATCTCCTTAGAAAAAGGGCTCTCTTTACCAAATTTATCAACAGCGGTTATGGCAAAGTAGTAGTTTTTTTTGGCTGATAAGCCATGCAAAACCAATTGGTTATTATTTTTTTCAACCTCAATAGGTGGAGAACCTTCCTGTAAAATGTCCTCAGGCGGGGGATTATAGGGAGGGCCTGGATCAGTGTCATAATAGATCTTGTAACCTTTAAGGTCAGGTAATTGGGAAGGAGTCCATTTAAGGGTGACCTGATTATCTTCCTGGGATGAAGCTGGTGGAGAGGACTTGTCTTGATTTTGCCTATTTTCTTTCTTAACTGATTTTTCAGGCTGAGGGCTTGGTTTATTCAGATTTTGAGCTTTAGAAGGAGCTGAAGCAGAGGGATTAGGTTGTTTATTGATTTGGGACTGAATAATGAACATCTGCTCGTATTTCTTTTGGGACAGATAATTTTTCGTTTTTTGGGCAGAGTCCTTATTATCAAATGGTCCCAGGTAGACACGATGCCATTGCCCTTTTTTCGGCAGAGAAACTTTTTTGATAAAAGGGTTGTAGTCTAAATCTTTGAGCTCAGAAGAGAGGTTTCTGGCGTTGGATATATTCTTGAAGGATCCGACAACCAATAGATATTCAGCATAGGCTGTGTTGGAAGTAAGAATAAAAAAAAGGAAGGAAACAAGGGTAAGAAACTGTCTGATGCGTATATTATTAACCATACTCTATTTCTTTATATGAGAACCGAACTGATCTCTATAGGTAACAGTACATACAGATAACCTGATAACAGCATTAGAAAGAAGCAGGAATTGAGAATTTACTTGTTATTGGAAAGATTTTCAGATAAAAAAAGTCAAGTTTTATTTCGCAAATACACATGTATTTACTTATTACTTTTATTAGAAAAATTGTCAAGCAAAAAAATTTTAACAAGCTTTTATTAGACCTTAAGTTTTTGGTATGTTTTTGGGCTTATGACTATTATTTTGACCTTTGATATCGAGGACTGGTTCCAAGTCGAAAACTTGAGACCAGTAATTGCCCGAAGTGATTGGCCGTTTTATCAATTAAGGGTAGAGGAACATACATACCGGGTTTTAGACCTATTGGACAGTATTTTTGTTATGTATAGGTCAGCTGGTGTTCATCCAAAGATAAAGGCCACATTTTTTGTCCTGGGCTGGATAGCTGAGCGTCTTCCTGGCCTCGTTCGTGAGATTCATCAGCGTGGCCATGAGGTTGCTTCGCATGGCTTTGATCATATCCTAAACTTGGATTTTGCCCTAGATGTTGTCAGACAAGATCTGGATAGGAGCAAGAAACTATTGGAGGATATATCAGGGTCTTCTGTTGTTGGTTATCGGTCCCCGAATTTTTCTGTTAGCAACCAAATCCTGGAAGAGATTCAAAGAAATGGTTATCTATATGATTCGAGTTACAACTCTTTTGCTGTTCATGGGCGGTATGGTAAAATTAATGGATTGACAGATATCCCTGGGAGCATTTCCAAGATTGATCAAAATCATATGTATGAGCTCTTGATCAGCAATCTTTTGTTAGGAAAAAAGGTCCTGCCCTGGGGTGGGGGAGGGTACTTTCGCATCATGCCCTTTACCCTCTTTTGGCTAGGGGTCAAAAAGATTCTCAGGGACCAGGGCAGTTATCTTTTTTATATGCACCCTTGGGAGATTGATGCAGATCAGCCAAGGATATCCGGATTGACTTGGAAACATAGGTTTCGCCATTATATCAATCTTGACTCGACATATGGCAAATTGAGCAGGTTGTTGAAGAAGTTACAAGACCATAATTTTTTGACCTGTTATGAGTATCTTCAGGAATGCGGGCTATTAGAGAAAAATCTAAGATAAAATTCAACCACATAGACACAGAGAAGCAGAGGGCTTTGCTTTCTCCCCTATGAGCAGCAAGATAGAAACAATCCAATATAACCCCGAGCAGGCCAGGCTATGGGATGACTATGTTCAGGGTCATCCATTGGGGACATATTGTCATCTTTCAGGCTGGAAAGAGGTTTTTGAGAAATCCTATGGCCACGGCTCATATTTTATTCAGGCTGTTGATGATAATCGGTCATTAAAAGGTATCTTCCCTTTGGTCCATTTGAGACATGTCCTTTTTAAAAATCTGTTGACTTCGTTGCCCTTCCTGGATTTAGGCGGGATATTGGCTGAGGATAGACAAACCGAGAGATTTTTATTTGCAAAGGCCTTGGAGCTGTTTAACAGTAAAGGGATTAGACTCTTTGAAATCAGACAACAAAGGGAAATGAAGGATTCGGGCCCGGAAAAGGGATGTCCGTCTATTGAAAATCAAGGCTCATTGAGGTGCACTGATGGACCGGAAAAGGTTAGGATGCTGAAAGAGCTGCCAGAGTCTTCAAAGGCGCTTTGGTCAGAATTGCCCTCCAAGTTAAGGAGTCAGGTCCGCAGACCCTTAAAATCCGGTTGTTGGACAGAAATCGGTGGCCCTGAGCTGGTTGATGATTTTTATAAGGTCTTTGCCGAGCACATGCGGGACCTTGGCTCCCCGGTTCACTCGAAAAGCTTGATAATGAATACCTTACTGATTTTCCCGGATCTGGCTAGGCTCTGCCTGGTTTATTGGCAAGAAAAGCCGATAGCTGGATCGCTTATCTTTGCTTTCAAAGGGGTTGTCTCCAATCCCTGGTCTTCCGCCTTGCGAGGTTTTAGCCAAATGAGTCCGAATATGCTCCTTTACTGGACAATGCTCGAATATGCCTCTGATCATGGTTTTAATCGTTTTGATTTCGGTCGTTCGACCCCAGGAGAGGGTACCTTTCGTTTTAAGTCCCAATGGGGGGCTAAACCACAACCTTTGTACTGGTATACTTTTACCCGGAAGCAGACCAACAGGCACATTCACCCTAAGGCTAGCAGAAAATACAGTACAGTCATAAAGCTTTGGAGCATGTTGCCTGTTGCAGTAAGCACAATGCTTGGCCCCCGGATACGTAAATATATTAGTTTATAGAATAGGGTATCAACCACCCGCTTTGCTGGACCCACACAGACCTACACGGACAAAATGAAACTTTATGTCTTGAAAGATATTTCTTTTCTAAGGGTAAGAAGTCCGTGTGAGTC
>CAYUNZ010000081.1:8340-11946 GCA_964446205.1 uncultured Desulfohalobiaceae bacterium
CTTTAGGAGATATCCTGAATGGATTTCGTGGTTGCCTAGAAGGCCAGAGGCAGATAGAAGAGGGTATCAACCACCCGCTTTGCTGGACCCACACAGACCTACACGGACAAAATGAAACTTTATGTCTTGAAAGATATTTCTTTTCTAAGGGTAAGAAGTCCGTGTGAGTCTGTGTGTGTCAGTGGTTAATCATTTTGTAAGTGAGTCTAAATGCGTATAGGACGAACAATAAGCCCGGCAGCTGCTCCCATTTCCTTAAAAGATATCTTGAATGGGCTGTGGGGCTTCACAAATGGCCAGAGGGAGATTGAACGCTTCCAAAATGAGCTAAAAGCGTATTTTCAGGTCAAGCATTGTTTTCTGATATCTTCAGGTAAAGCCGCACTAACCATTATTTTAAAGGCTTTACATGAAATTTACCCAGAACGAGATGAAGTTCTAATCCCGGCCTTTACCTGCTATTCCGTACCTTCAGCCATTGTCCGGGCCGGGCTAAAAGTCCGGGCCTGCGACGTCGATCCAACCAACCTGGATTTTGATTTCCATCAGCTTCAGGATTGCCTGGAATCAACAGATCGTATCCTGGCCATTGTTTGTCCTCACCTGTTTGGGATACCAGTAGATATAGACAAAGTTCGCAGTCTTATCCCTGACCCGGGCATATCAATTATTGAGGATGCTGCCCAGGCCATGGGAGGTGTTACTCAAAGTCAATATCTTGGTACTTTAGGAGATGTCGGCTTCTTTAGTTTGGGTCGAGGCAAGCCTTATTCAACGGTTCATGGTGGGATTGTCTTGACAGACTCGGATCAAATAGCTGGTGAAGTAAATGAAGTGATAGGTGATATAGGTAGCCCTTCCGGCATTCAGGTAGTTAATAAGATTATATATGCTCTGGTAATAAGTGCCTTGATCCGACCTTCCTTATATTGGCTACCCAAGTCTGTACCTGGCTTGAAAATAGGGGAGACCATCTTTGATCCTGAATTTCCGATACAGGTTTATACAACCTTTCAGGCCGGCCTGGCTCGTAATTGGCAGGAGCGAATCAATCTGTTTCAAGATATACGGAGAGAGAATGTCCTGTTTTGGCAAAGGACACTAAAAAACTTTTCATGGCTGGAGTTAATCCCATTTGACTTACATGATCAGGAAATTATACCTTTATTGCGTTTTCCTGTCCTAATACGAGACTCATCGCTTCGGGCTGAATTGCTAGAAGTAAGTCATAGGCATGGTCTGGGTATTATGCATACCTATCCTGATTCTATTGATGCAATTGATAAGCTTGAGCTTCAAGGCAGTATGACAAATTCTTTTTCAGGGTCCAGAGCATGCGCTAATCAACTGGTTACCTTTCCTGTTCACAGCCTGGTGACTGAGGTTGACCGACAACAGATTCTGGACTGCTTGAAAAGACTTTAACTGGAAATTGAGACAGGTCCACTTTATTTTTTTTCTTCGGTCAACGGTCAACGGTTCACGGTCAACGTTCTTTTCATATTAGCCACCCGCTTCGCTGGACCCACACTGACCTACACGGACAAAATGAAACTCTGCAATTCATGTTTCACCACAGAGACACGAAGGTCACAGAGTAAAAAGATAATGAACATTGTTAATAGCCACAAAAAAAATTAAAAAAATAATATTTTTTTTCTTGACTTTTATTGAAAGTTGGATAAAATAAATTTTATAGAAAAGCCAAACCTATTGTGAGGTAGGGACGGAAAGCCACGGGTCTTGATAAAGATGGCCGGGTTGCCTTTATTTTTATTGGTAACCCGGCTTTTTTTATGAACTTAGGTCCATTGAAGCTAAAGCTATGAAATGTAACTTTCAATTGGCTACATACTTAAGGAGGAAAAGTGTATGAAACGGATACTTTTTTTGATAATTATTGTTGGGATACTCATAGCTAGTAGCAATGTACATTCAGCGCTTTTTTCGGATAACTTTGAAAGTGATGATCTAAATAAATGGGATACAATTGGTAGTGGACAAATAGTAAATGATCCAGATGGTGGAAGTAATAACGTTTTAAACTTTGGACAAACCGCTGGTGGAGGCGATATATTTAGTAAGTCGATAACCCTTAATTCAGGTTCAACTTATAACCTTTCCTTTGATTATTTTGGAGATTCAGACGGAGGAGGTGGGTTTATTGGACTGAAAGATAAGGACTCAGAAGATCACTGGTGGATGGCGGGTACAAAAAAAAGTGCCTTAACCTTTGATGATTCTGTACAATTAAATGATGACGATTCTTGGGGTAATTATTAAGATGAATTTACTACTTCTGATCTAGGTGGAAATACTGAAGTTCGTGTGATGATAGAAGATTTTTCACAAGTAGCAGGAGGAGCTGAAAACGCATACTTTGATAATGTGAAAGTTGCTCCTGTACCTGAACCAACCACAATGTTGCTTTTGGCGAGTGGTATTTTTGGATTGGTGGGGGTTCGGGGTAGAAAATATTTAAAAAAATAACTGTAGTATATTTAATTGATTGAAAAAGCAGCCTCTAGCCTGAGGCTGCTTTTTTTATGGCCAAACCAGTTTGAATTGCTGCTTGAAAAATATACGCTTTTCAAGCATATTCAACTTTATTGTCCTGATAAGCTGATAATATAAAAAGATTCTGAAAGTATTTCCATGTCATGTCCGTATAGGTCTGTGTGAGTCCAGTGAGTCTGCGAACGGGTGGTTAATAACTATTAGAGGCTTAGTACATTGAATAACAAAAGTATCTGGTTCAAATCCTCCCTGCTTTTTCTTCTCTGGTTTTGCGTATTTATCCCTGTGTATCCAGTTTTGTGGCAGACCTGGATGAACAGTTCCAACAACTCCCATGGTCTTTTAGTTCCACTTATCTCGGTTTTTCTCATCTGGACCAAGCGCGATCAATTGAGTAAAGCCAATCTAGATAGCTCCAATTGGGGCGTAGTCATACTAATAGTCAGTCTGGCCTTGTATATTGTGTCCTTGGCCGGACATGTGGCGGTAATCCAAAGGGCCATGATTGTCTTTAGCCTGATCGGACTGATCTTGTTCAACTTTGGTCCCCTGGTCTTTAATATCTCGGCCTTCCCTCTATTTTACCTCATCTTCATGATCCCAGTCCCTGTCTCTGTCTATACTCTGGTAGCCTTTCCTCTGCAGCTGTTTGCCACCAATGTTGCTTATGTCCTTATCAAAGCTGTCAATATCCCGGTGTTTAAAGAGGGAAATATGCTCTACTTTGTCCAGACCCAGCTGGAAGTGGCTGAGGCCTGTTCAGGGCTAAGATCCATGATGGCCTTTGTCATGTTAAGTGTTTTGTTTGCTTATTTTATGGATAGAGGTTGGTGGCGGCGAGGGGCTTTGATCCTATCCTCCATACCTCTGGCTATTGCAGTCAATATTGTCCGGGTCACCGGGACCGGGGTCTTGGCCCACTTTTACGGGGAAAAGGTGGCCAGGGGGTTTATGCATGAGTTCTCTGGCTTGGTTGTCTTTGCTCTTGGCTTTGTGTTAATGTTCTTGGAGTTTGTGCTCCTGAACAAAACCAGAAGATAATTAACCACGGACCCACACAGAAACACACGGACAAAAAAATAATCATTT
>CAYUNZ010000082.1:0-11933 GCA_964446205.1 uncultured Desulfohalobiaceae bacterium
AGGAGGAAAAGAAAGGAGTGGCTGATGCGATCATTCCTGGTCAAGACCATTGGAAATCATTGACCCGGAATGATTTGGAGCGCCTCTTTGAGATATAACCTGAAAGAATGTTAACCGTGAACCGTTGACCGTTGACCGAAGAAAATAATAATAAAGAGATCATTTCTTAATTTCTTCATCTTGCGGTTCTCGGTCCACTGTGGACGATCAACGTCTTCTTTCATGCTTCTTATGGTTAGCCAAATCCTTGAAAAGAGCTTCTACTCTCAAAATGGGGCATCGTCTATGGCACTAGCCTCAGAAGGAAAGGCAGGACCAAAATTCTCCTGTTGCTCATCACTTTGCTCCGAATTAAAGGGATCGTCTTGAGGCTTTGAAGAAGATTGAGCTTGACCAGACTGATATGCTTGTTGTGTTCCTTGGCTCATTGAATCCATAAAGACAACCCTTTGGGCCTTAATTTCAGTAGTATATCTATCTACACCTTGCTGATCCTGCCACTTACGTGTCTGTAAAGAGCCTTCTACAAGGGCTTGTCGTCCCTTACTTAGATAATTTGATACAGATTCTGCCTGTTTGTTCCAGACAACAATACGGTGCCACTCTGTTTTTTGCTGACGATTGCCTTCACGGTCAGTATAGGATTCATCCGTAGCCATTGGGAAATTGGCCACTGGGGATCCATTTGGTGTATATCGAAGTTCAGGATCCCTACCAAGCCTACCGACTAAAAGAACCTTATTGTATGTCCCAGCCATACAGACCTCCTTCATCTATTCTAGCTTAACATGAAAGAACGTTAACCGTGAACCGTTGACCGAAGAAATAAGAATAAAGAAACCATTTCTTAATTTTTTCATCCTGCGGTTCACGATTCTCGTTCATTTTCATAGTCCGCTAACAGTTATTGAGTTATTCTCTTATCCTCTTTAATTCTTAATTAACAGAGGTTTTAATGTTTTTCAAGCCCATAGACTTTTGGAACAACTTCTATTAACCTACATTTTTTAGCCGACACAATGAACATGACTAAAGACGTTGATTATATTAGAGTGAACTACTCAAACTGTGTTTGACTTGATTAAAAGCTATCTCTTTAAGGATGAAACATGAAAAGCCAGGAAAAGATTATAAATGCCAGCAGTTATCTCCTTGAGGCCTTACAGGGGAGAAGGATACCTGAAACAGCCATAATCCTGGGAACAGGCCTTAGAAATTGGGTTGATACCCTTATTGATCCTCTTAATGTCCCATATATTGACCTGCCTGATTTTCCAAAATCCACTGTTGAAACCCATACAGGGAGATTTGTCCATGCTTGGTCAGGTTCTACACCGCTTATGGCCTTGGAAGGTCGTTTCCATCTCTACGAAGGATATACCGCGGAACAAGTGAGCATGGGGGTTAGGGTCTTGGGTCAACTAGGGATAAAAAATCTTATTCTGACTAATGCCGCCGGGGCCATTAATCAACATTTCTCTTTAGATTCTATAATGGTCATTGAGGATCAGATTAATATGACTGGCCAGACCCCGCTTCTAGGGGAAAATATTCCCGACTGGGGCCCAAGATTTCCAGATATGAGCCTTGTCTATGACCCTAAGTTTCAATGTCTGGCCTTAGACATCGGCATTTCGCTTGGTCTTAGATTGGAAAGGGGTGTCTATCTTGGTGTCATGGGCCCTCAATTGGAAACCCCTGCAGAAACAAGACTATTTCGCAGGATGGGTGCTGATGCCATAGGAATGTCCACTATTATAGAGGCAATCGCTGCCAAACATATGGGATTTAGGTTACTGGGCTTGTCTTGTCTGACCAACAAGAATCTCCCTGATTGTATGCAGGAGACCTCTTTTGAAGAGATTGTATCTAGGGCTGAAAGGACCGGTCAAGATTTGGGTCGATTGCTGAACAGTCTTGTGCCCAACATGAGCTAAGCCCTTTTGCCACTTGACTTCCTAACCGAGTTGTTTCAGATAATACCCAGAAGACAAAACAATGCCTTTAGAATATAAACCTTTGGAGGTAGCCAAAGCCTTATGCAGGATTATAAAGAGACTCTGAACTTACCAAAGACCACCTTCCCCATGCGGGCCAATTTGCCTAAGAATGAGCCCAAGATGATCTCCTTTTGGTTGGAAATAAATGCTTATCAGGCCATGGTTGATGCTGGTAGGAATTTTTCCCCTTTTGTCCTCCATGACGGTCCTCCCTATGCCAATGGGCATATTCACTTGGGCACAGCCATGAATAAGATCTTAAAGGACATCATTGTCAAATCAAAAAACCTTCAGGGTTACAGAGCAGAATACATTCCTGGTTGGGATTGTCATGGTTTGCCTATTGAACATAAGGTCGAGCAAGAACTGAAAAAATCAAAGCAGCATTTGTCTGTATTAGAGATCCGGGAGCGTTGTCGACAATATGCCCAAAAGTATCTGGATATCCAAAGGGATGAATTCAAGAGATTGGGGGTTTTTGGGAAATGGGATCAACCTTATCTGACAATGCATCCCCAATACGAGGCTGCCACAGCCGAAGAGCTTGCCAATTTCATGGCCAAAGGTTCTGTTCTTCGTCACAAAAAACCCATTCATTGGTGTACATCCTGTCAGACTGCTTTGGCTGAGGCTGAAGTCGAATATGCTGACCATACCTCTCCTTCAATCTATGTTTGTTTTCCATTGCAAGACAACAAATTTAGAGAGGACTTTCATTGTCAGGATAATAAAGATATCTTTATTATTATCTGGACGACAACCCCTTGGACAATCCCGGGCAATATGGCCGTTGCCGTTCACCCTGAGCTGACTTATAATTTGGTTCAGGCTAATGACAACTATTATATACTGGCCGAAGAGCTTGTCTCACAATGTGCTGATAAGTTTAAATGGGGTCAGATCAAGATAATCAAACGCTTTTTGGGTAGAGAACTGGAAAATTACCAGGCCAGACACCCTTTATATCAGAGAGATTCCTTAATAGTATTGGCAGATTATGTGACTTTGGATACAGGTACTGGCTGTGTCCATACTGCTCCAGGCCATGGGCAGGAAGATTACCAGACCTGTCTGGGTTATGGCCTTGACATTTATTCTCCAGTCAAGGCAAACGGACATTTTATTGAAGATCTACCATATTTTGGTGGCTTACATGTCTTTGAGGCCAATAACAAGGTTATAGAAAGACTTGAAGACCAGAAATATCTTTTGATTAAAGAGGACATTACTCACTCTTATCCCCATTGCTGGCGTTGTAAAAGACCAGTTATCTTTAGGGCCACAACTCAGTGGTTTATTACTATGGATGTCAATTCATTGCGCTCAAAGGCCTTGGAGGCAATAGACAATCAGGTGGACTGGATTCCTACCTGGGGCAAAATGAGGATACGGAACATGATTGCCCAAAGACCTGATTGGTGTATCTCACGACAACGCTCCTGGGGAGTGCCTATTATTGCCCTAATTTGCCAAAATTGTTTGCAAGCCTATTATGAACCTGAATGGGTCCGTTCTATAGTCAATAAAATGGCTGCTCATCCCAATGGAGCTGATTTTTGGTTCGAGACCCCGGTAGAGAATCTTATCCCCAAAGATTTAAAGTGTCCTAATTGCGGTCAGACTGAATGGCAAAAAGAATCCGATATCCTGGATGTCTGGTTTGATTCAGGGACAAGCTTTGCAGCGGTTTTGGAAAAAAGAAAGGAGTGTGACTTCCCCTCTGACATGTATCTTGAAGGATCTGACCAGCATAGGGGGTGGTTTCATAGCTCCTTACTTGCCTCTGTGGGCACCAGAAACTTAGCCCCATATCGTTCTGTCCTTACTCATGGCTTTGTGGTTGATGGATATGGTAGAAAAATGTCCAAATCGCTGGGTAATGTTGTGGCTCCTCAAGATATAATAAAGAAATATGGGGCTGAGATTCTTAGAATGTGGGTAGCCTCAGAAAACTATCAGGAAGACCTCCGTATCTCTGAGGATATATTGCGTCAACTTATTGATAATTATCGAAGGATTAGAAATACCTGTCGATTTATACTTGGCAATCTCTATGATTTCGACAGTCAAGAAGACACCCTGCCTTTGGCAGATATTTTTCCACTAGACCGGTATGCAATGACCCTTGTTTCAGAGAAATGCCGGATTATGGAAAATTCCTACAAATCCTATGAACTCCACAAGGTTTACCATTCCTTGCACAACCTTTGTGTCAATGAATTGAGCGCCTTTTATTTGGACATCCTCAAGGAAAGGCTTTATGTTTACGGGGCCAAGAGTCAAGAGCGCCTGTCCGCCCAAAACGCTTTGTCTTTTATCTTATTCCGACTGTTGACGGTTATGGGTCCAATCTTGAGCTTTACTGCAGAAGAAGTTTATCAACACATGCCAGAGGCACTCCAACCACTTGAAAAAACAGTTTTTGCTTTACATCTTCCTGAGATAAGAGAACCATTGATGTCGGATGAAGAAAAAGAGCAATGGGACTTTTTGACCTCTATTCGGACAGAAGTGACCAAAGCCATTGAGCCGGTGAGAAAGCAAGGGATTGTCGGACATTCATTAAATACTGCAGTCAGTATTTATGCAAGTAAGGAATTGTTGGATCGGTTAGATCCTGAACTGGAA
Organism: uncultured Desulfohalobiaceae bacterium; assembly: GCA_964446205.1. Lineage (GTDB taxonomy): Bacteria > Desulfobacterota > Desulfovibrionia > Desulfovibrionales > Desulfothermaceae > CAYUNZ01. The sequence continues at coordinate 4,629 of CAYUNZ010000082.1, forward strand.
GTACTTAGAGAATTTTTTATTGTCTCCCAGGTTTATCTCCGAGATCTATCAGACTTACCTGATGGTGTTTATCAAAGCCAGGAGTTCCCTGAACTCTATATAGATGTATCTCAGGCCTCTGGAGAGAAATGTCCGCGATGTTGGGGTTTTAGTAAAGAACTGGGGGAAAATCCGTCCATGGAGATTTGCCCACGATGCCAGAGAGTTCTTAATGGATAAAGATAGCCACTGCTACAGGAGAGATTCTTTGCTCTATAATTCTCTTGTCCGACAAAAAGGGGTCTTGATTCTGGCCTTTTTGGTTCTGGTTTTGGACCAAGTATCTAAGTTTCTAATTCAAATGAATATTCCCTTGTGGGGAAAAGTTTCTATTATACCTGATTTTTTTAATCTTGTTCATGTCCTTAATCGAGGTGCTGCCTTTGGTTTCTTGGATAATAGTGGTAGTCAATGGCAAATCTTGTTCTTTGTCGGGATGTCAATCATTGCTGTTGCCTTTATAATTTATCTGCTTTTGACTACTTCCAGAAACAATGCCTTTCTCTCATATGGACTAGCTGCTGTCCTTGGGGGAGCTTTAGGAAACCTGGTGGATCGTTTGAGGATAGGTATGGTAGTAGATTTTTTGGACCTTTATGTTAATCAATGGCATTGGCCAGCTTTTAATCTGGCTGATGCAGCAATTACTTGTGGTGCTTTGAGTCTAATCGTTTCCTTTTATACACAGGATAAATATGCATCCGATTCTCGTGAACATCGGTCCGATTACCATATATAGTTACGGTTTCTTTGTTGCCTCGGCTGTGCTTTTGGCCCTTTGGATCGCCTATCGAGAGGCAAAGCAACGTGGATTGGAATATAACCTTGTCCCTGATTTGGGTTTTTATTTGATTTTGGGAGCCATTTTGGGCGCTCGGCTCTTTTATATTATATTAAATATTCAAGAGTTTACCTCCAATCCTATATCCATCATCCAGTTCTGGAAAGGGGGCCTGGTTTTTTTTGGTGGGGCTATTGTCTCTATAGCCGTGGGTTGGGGTTACCTTAGGTGGAAACAGCAACCATTCTGGGCCTGGACAGATGCCTTTGCCCCTGGTATAGCTGCTGGACAGGCTCTGGGGCGGGTAGGTTGCTTAATGGCTGGTTGTTGTTACGGAAAACCATCACAAGTACCTTGGGCAATCACTTTTAAGAATCCCGACTCGTTGGCTCCCTTGCACATACCCCTTCATCCAACCCAAATATACCATTCTCTGGCAGGTCTTATAACCTTTATTGCTCTACTGATATTAAAACCACATTTCAAGAAGAATGGTCAGTTATTTTCATTTTTCCTTATATTTTACGGGGGCCTTCGTCTGACGATTGAGTTTTTTCGTGGTGATTTTCGCGACTATTTCGGCCTGCTTAGCATCACACAATGGGGGGCCATTGGGATGGCCCTTTTTGGACTAACAATACTTTTTTATAAAAGGAGAACCTGATTGTTTGAAGTCTCGGCCATACAGATTGTAATAATAGTAATCCTCCTACTAGTCCCTATTGTCCCCAATCTCTATGCTATCTGGCACGCCTTTCATTGCGATTTCAAAACCACCTATGAAAAACCGATCTGGCTTCTGCTGGCGGTCTTTCTTCCTTTTGTCGGTGGTCTAATCTACATTTTTTGTGGGCGAAGACGAGGTGTTCGGGTCTTTTGATTCAGAAATCAGACAATTAATTGCAAAAAATACAAAAATATCCTTACGGGTTAAAAGTCTGCTGGCTTTTTAGAAAGGGGTTTAATTTAGGTAAGTATAAAGTTAGGTAACGAGGTCTTTGGCATGAAAAAAATAGGGGCTCTTCTCAGTCTATTGATCTTTTTTTCAGGGTGTATTACTACCCAAGATTATAACCGACTACAAAATGACGTCAAAAATCTTTATCAGATTGAAGAACGGCATCATAATCAAATAGATAAGAGACTAAACAAGCTTGAGGATTCAATAACTGAATTAAAGAATAAGACCGAAAGCATTATCTCCCAACAAACTGATTCGGTTCGATCAACCCAGGCCAACCTGTGGTCCCAGTTCGAATCCCAACGTGTGGAGCTAGCGACGATCAAAGGCAAACAGGAGCTTTTTGCTAAGCGCCTAAAAAAGATAACAAATACATGTGCCAACAATACAAAGAGGTTGAACAAGGTCAAAAAACAAATCTCCGGGATAGAACATAATCAGCAGGTTATGATAAGCCAGCTAGGTGTTGACATTGAACAGAGGCAAAAGGAGGATTTAAAGTCTCAAAACAAAACAGACAACTCTAATGAAGTCCAAAAGGAAAAGACGCCTAAAAGATTGTATGAGCAAGCCTTAAAAGCCTTCAATAGGCGTAATTATAGCCAGGCCATTGCTTTGTGGTCAGATTTTGTAAAGAACTTTTCTGAAAATGATCTGGTCTCCAATTCCTATTTCTGGTTAGGTGAAAGCTATTACCAAAACAAGAAATACGGTCAGGCCATCCTCCAGTATCAAAAAGTGATTAAAGACTATCCCAAAAGTAGCAAACTCCCTTCAGCTATTCTCAAACAAGGCCTTTGCTTTTACAAGCTTGAAAAAAACAAGGCCGGAAGAATTACCTTGCAAAAATTAATTGATGAACACCCTAACAGTGCCGAGGCCAAAAGGGCCAAAATATATCTGAGAAACAGATAAAAGTCATTCTTGGTCGTGAATTGACGATTCACTTTCTAGCATATCAGCTTTTGTCATTCATACAGGCCTCTTTTTTAAAGACATCAACCAGTTGTTCTGCTTTTTTGGGTCCAATACCTGGTATGGATTGAAGTTGTTTGACAGTTGCCTTTAAGATCGAGTCCTTGGACTCAAAATGGTCCCACAATAGTCGGGCTGTCTTGGGTCCAACTCCATCCAAACTTTCCAAGCCACCTTGATGCATATGTTTTTTCCTGTTTTGACGCTGCCTGCTTATAACAAATCGATGAACGTTGTCTCGTAGATACTGCAAAAAAAGCAATTCCTGACTACCTGGCTGAAGATGGACCGGATTTTTTTGATGCGGTCGGTATATGAATTCTTCCAGTTCACCTTTGCGACGAGCACCTTTAGCAATAGCTACTAATTCCCATGGTTTTCCATTTTGACTATCCCCAAGAGCTTGTTGGGTTTGTGAGGTCCAAAAGGAACTATCATTCAGGGCACTTTCCAGTTTGGCCAAATGTCCTTTACCCCCATCAATAAGGACCATATCAGGCCAGGGAGGCCCTGAGTCCACGCGACGTTTCACCCATTTGGCCAGAGCGGCATAATCATCTCGACTACCTTCGAGCTCAGGGAAGGAGTAGATTCGATATAAGTCCTTTTGGAGCTCTTCATCCAGACAAACAATTTGTCCTACTAGCATGCCTTGTCCTGAAAGATGCGAAGCATCTACAGCCTCAATCCGTTTAGGTTTGGATGGTAGATTAAGGACCTTGGTCAGTTTTGTTAGAGGGCTATTCCTTTCTTGTCTTGCTTCCAGAGCATTGGTCTGAGCAAGGGCAACAAGGCGCTTTTCCTCCCTGCTTCTAGCTGTCTTGATCCGGACTTGTCCTTGTCTCCGTTCAGAAAGGATCTCTTCAACAACAGGGTCAGTAAACCTACTGAGAAGGATGATCTCTTTTGGGATAAATCTTCCTGGGGCATAAAACTGGATAAAAAAGTTTCTCAAAAATTCCTGGCCCTCAATCTCATTGGAGGTTTCTTGCTTTATCCCTGGATCCTTAGCCTGGAACTGGGATTCATTTTGATCGGTTTGTAAAGCCAACTCATTTGTTTTTTTATTGATTTCGCTTGTCAATCCTTCCTGACCTTGACTTATAAATGGCCAGAAGAAATGCTTTTGATCGATTACCTTGCCTTGTCTGACAAAAATCACCCCTAAATTCAAACCCTGCTCAGTATTAGCTAGACCGATAATATCTTTTTCCCCGCCTTCAGGAAAGACCACGGTCTGTTGCTCTATGGTCTGAGAAATAAACCTGATCTTATCTCGCAAACATGCTGCATGTTCAAAATCCAATTGTTTAGAGGATTCATACATCTCTTTTTCCAATTGTTGGAGCAATTCCTTGGATTTACCTTTCAAAAAAAGCTCCACTTGTGAGACAAGCTGATTATACTTATCTTTATCTACATGATGAACACAAGGAGCTAGGCAACGACCTATATAGTATTGTAAGCAGGGTCTTGTTCGGTGGGAGAATGTCCTGTCAGAGCATTTACGCAATGGGAAAGTCTTATGGATAAACTGCATGGTTTCCCTGGCCGCTAAAGCAGATGTAAACGGCCCAAAATACACGGAACCATCTTTTTCTACCTGTCTAGTCAAATAAAGTCTAGGGTATTTGGATTCTTTTTCCAGCTTAAAGAGTATGTAAGACTTATCGTCCCTAAGGACAATATTATAACGAGGTTTGTGCTTTTTGATCAGACTGGATTCGAGTAAAAGGGCCTCTTTTTCGGTTGAGGTACACAGATAATCAATGGCTTGGACCTTGTCCATCATGACCTTGGTCTTGGGTGAGAGCTGTTTGTCATCTCGAAAATAGGAAGCGACCCTTTTCCTTAGATTGGCTGCTTTACCAACATAAAGGATCTTCCCATGCTCATCTTTAATCAGGTATGTTCCAGGACATGAAGGGTAATCCTGAGGACAATAATCAATTTTGGGCATAAATGATCGGGGTTCAAAATATTTATTCTTTTAGGGAGAATTATAAGATTTTTGGTAATTGTTTAGCCGTTTGCAGCTAATTGAAAAAGGGATTTACTTTTGAAATTTTTAGTGATCTGAACAGTTAAGAGTTATCTGTTATCGGTTAATGGTGAACAGACAAAACGCAGTCAAATCAGAAAGTTATAGAGTCGATCTATCTTTGCTAATCAATAAAAATTACAATAACTACAGAATGTTGTAAAAAAAATTTTGACACTCAAGTGAACAGTTACTTGTCTAAATATTCCAACCAAATTTGCCTTGTAGAGGAACAAATGCCACATCCAAAAGACGTTCCTCTTGAAAGTGTCCTCCAGTGCCCTTTGTCAATCTAATAATGGTTTGCCCAAAACGATATTCACCAACAGGCATAACCAGACGCCCGCCAACGGCAAGTTGTTCTTTAAAACTATCAGGTATATCCGGACCAGAGGCAGTGACAATAATGCCATCAAAAGGAGACATCTCTGGCCAGCCCAAAGTACCGTCTCCTAATTTTAAGTGTACATTGTTATAACCCAAATAGGTCAATAGGTTTCTGGCCCTAGCTTCCAGTTCAGCTAGATATTCTATGGAATAGACCTCTGAAGCAATCTGACTCAAAACTGCGGCTTGATATCCCAATCCTGTCCCGATCTCCAAGACTTTTTCTCCACCACAGAGGCGCAGGCTTTGGGTCATAAAGGCCACAATATAAGGCTGAGAAATGGTCTGTCCCTGGCCCAAAGGCAAAGGACGATCAGTATAGGCCATATCCTGAACATCTTCAGGCATGAACTCGTGTCTGGGTACCGTCCGCATAGCTTTTATGACCAGCGGGTTAGTAACACCTCGATTCTCTATTTGTGATCTGACCATCCTCTCACGTTCTGTCTGGAAATTGTTATCTTTATCATATTTCATGGATGTTTTCCCGTATGAAAAGAAAAAGATTAAAGCTGTTGTAGTCTATCGTCGCACCTCCTTATTGGAGAATCTGTTTATAACTTTTACATTAGTCAAGACTATTCTTTTTCCTCAGCTCCAGGTCCATGCTCCTCATGGAGATAAAAGAGAAACAGGCCTATCAAAATAATGCCCAATAAAACCATAAATCCATCCAACATAATCTTCCTCCTTTTTTTGACAGGTTTTGCCCATCCTTACTTTGACAATTCGCCCCTTAGATTACTGCTAAGAGCTGCTGTAAAAAGAGAGTTGATAGACCGAGGAATACAAAGAAACCTCCAACATCGGTTGCTGTTGTTACAAATATGCTCGAACCTAGGGCCGGGTCAAGTTTAAGTTTCCGCAACAAGATTGGTATCATTGAACCAAAGAGTCCGGCAATAATTAAATTAACAGTCATTGCTATCCATATTATACACGCAAGCCAAGGGTTATTATACCAGAAAAAGGTGATAAAGGCCATCACCCCACCGATGAGTATACCATTGGATAAGCCAACACCTACTTCCTTGACCAAGACACTCCAATGCTCACTGAGCTTGATCTCCCCTAAAGCAAGAGCTCGAACAACAACCGTCAATGATTGATTGCCGGCATTACCCCCTATTAAGCCGACAATAGGCATGACAGCAGCTAAAGCGACATATTGGGAGATAGAATCCTTAAATAGATTGACTGTAAAGACAACCAATAATGCGGTACATAGGTTTATCAATAACCAGGGTATCCTGAGTTTCACAGATCTGTACAGAGGCGATTCAATGTTTTCATCTCTATCAAGATTGGCCAGCAGGTACATGTCTTCGGTAGCCTCTTCCTGTATAACATCATATATATCGTCAAAGGTAATCAGACCGACCATCCTATTGTTTTGATCAACTACAGGAATAGCTAAAAAATCGTAATGACGCATCTTTTGAGCCACCGACTCAATGTCCTCATCAACTTGGACTGAAATCACTGTCTTATCCATTATCTCTTTGATCAGAACCCTTCTAGGGGCCATAATCAGTCTACGTAAAGATATAAAGCCAACCAGATGCATTGCAGAATCTACAACATAAATATAATAGACTATTTCTCGTTTTGGTGCTTGAAGTCTAATCTGCTCCAAGGCATCCTGGACTGAGTCATTTGCATGAAGCAGGGCATAATCAGTAGTCATATAGGCCCCAGCACTATTGTCTGGATAGCTGATAAGACGAAGGACATTCTGACGTTCCGATTGAAAAAGGAGAGAAAGGATATATTCTTGCATCTCTTCATCAACATCCTCGACAAGATCAGCCCTGTCATCAGGATTCATAAAGGTAATCAACTTGGCCAAGTTTGAACCGGATAAATTTTCCAAGACCCTTTTCTTACGTTCAAAAGAGACAAACTCAAAAATAGGCAACCCTGTCTCAGGACCAATCAGCTCAATAAATTTGGCTAATTCCTCATAGCTAAGGTCCTCCAAGTAATAGGCCCAATCAGCAGGATGGATATCATTTTCCCAGTAATAACTTACAAGCTCTTGACCTTTGGACTCCTTGATCAGTTCTTGAATATATTCTAAACTGAGTTCTTCCATATGTTGCGCTCCAAATAAAAGTGTTG
>CAYUNZ010000083.1:0-7794 GCA_964446205.1 uncultured Desulfohalobiaceae bacterium
CTGACTATGGAATCTACGGATTTAGCCCGGTTCATAGTATAGAAATGAAGCCCTGGGACTCCATTTTGGAGTAAATCTTGACACTGTTTTGTCGCATAATCGATCCCAAACTGTATGACCGAATCCTTATCCTCAGCCGGTATCTCATCAAGGCCTTGCCTTACCTCCTCCGGGATTTTCGCCCCACAGACCTCTGACAGCTTATTGAGCATGTTGTGACTATAAATAGGCATTATTCCAGGCAAAATAGGGATCGTTATCCCTCTCTTGCGACACCGCTGAACAAAATCATAGAAATCCTGATTATCATAAAAGAATTGGGCCACCACATACTCGGCTCCACTATCCTGCTTTAGTTTGAGGTATTCTATATCTTCATCTTTACTCTCTGCTTCCAGATGTCCTTCAGGGTAACCAGCTGCACCAAGACTGAAGTCATAACGCCTTTTGATAAAAGAAATAAGATCCGAGGCATGGGGCAAAGCCTCAGGGTGAGATTGAAATGCAGCATCCCCTTTGGGTTCATCCCCTCTGATAGCAAATACATTCTCAACTCCAAGTTCCCCAAACCTGTCCAGAACAGTTCTAAGATCCTCAGGTCCCAGACCTACCCCGGCAATATAGGCTACAACATCAAAACCACGTTCGTTTTTTAACTTATCAATAAGCTCAAAAGAACCTTCCCGGCTTGACCCCCCGGCTCCAAATGTGACAGTCACATAATCAGGATCATTCTCACTTAAAGTGTTGATAGCCATTTCAAAATTCTGGGCCGCCTTTTCGGTCTTGGGCCGAAAGAACTCAAATGATAAGGTCGGATTTCCATTTTTCTTCTTAAGTAATTGTGCTACTCGCATGCTGTCTCCTTTGTTTTAGTATATCTTTGCTTTGTCTAAGGATATATAAATAACCTCACAATTGATTTCTGGAAATTTGGTTTTATTACCAGGCAAAAAAATCAATCGGATCAAGTTTCAACCATGAACTGAGCAAAGCCCCCTTGTCAAGACCTCTTTTTGAAAGATTTAAGTCACCAAACAAGCTTGACAAGCTTTGCTTTTACTGTCTATGAATAGCAAAAATTGGTAGCAATTTTGATAGGTTTCAACTGGCAGAGAAGAGAGACCAATGATTGGATATACACAAATTTATACAGGTGAGGGCAAAGGGAAGACCACTGCCGCGCTAGGACTTGCCCTACGTGCTGCTGGTGCTGGATTGCAGGTGTTTATTGGTCAATTTTTAAAGGGTGGATATTATAGTGAACTGGACAGCTTGAAAAGATTCTCAGATCTTATTACTATTCAACAGTTTGGTCAACAAGGATTTATAAGAGAAAGATCTCTTGAAGAAAATTGTTTTGATGCCCGAAAAGGGTTTAATGTGTCAAAAGAAATAATTCTCTCAGGCAAGTATCAGATAATAATCCTTGATGAGATCAATGTAGCTATTGCTTACAAGCTACTTACTGTTGCAGAAGTCCTGGAAATAGTGAAACTGAAATCTGAAAAAATTGAACTTATACTTACCGGGAGATATGCAGACCCCCTTTTGATAGAAGCAGCGGATCTGGTCACAGAGATGAAACCTCTCAAACATTATGCCTGTAAGGGAATAGAAGCAAGGATAGGCATAGAAAAGTAGTCTATATTGTATTCAACTAATTTATTCTATTAGTATCATAGCATAATGATAGAACATATCTTTACTATCCATGGCAATAGGTGTTGTCAAACCTAGATTTTGTAATGTCTTGATAACATCAATGGAAAAGGCTTCAGGAGAAGGCCGTCTTTCTTTGGGGAAATGACAGTCCTTGGGATAGGCACACTCTTTACATAATGCACATGGGCCACTAATTAGGCTAAAGGCCTTATAATACCCTTCCAAAAATAAGAATCTCTCCAAACTGACTGTGTCTTTCCAATACCTGACTTGACGAGCTCTTTTCTGTTTTTTGTTTTTATAAAAATGATGAGACTGTTGTGTGCCGACAAGCATCAGAGATATAGTATAATCCTGAAGAATATTCCTTACCTCTTCCGGACCAGGGGTGGCCGGGGGACAACACCAATTACTATTATAATGCTTACAACCATATTGACATTTCAAACGAACCCAATGCCCAACTACAATCTGACTGGTCTGCATAGGATAAACAGAATCCCATTCGTATTGCCTGGCCATGTCTTGAAGCCGACTAAACAAATCTTGGGGCAAACCATTGTTGACCTTAAAGGGAACAACCTTTTTCTCTTTTTTAAAAGAACTCATAGCCTTTCCTTTTTATAACTAAACCTTAAGATAGTTAACCACTCAAAAAAATAGGGGATCTCTTTTGAACTCGAGTTTTCAAACCTAGAGTTTCTAATCTCACCTAGATAGTTTCCATATCCCGGAAATTAAAAATTTCCGGATATGGAAACAACAAGTTTTCAATTCAAAAACTAGTTAGCTGTCTTCTTTCTTCTCTTTTTGACCTTTTGGTGAAGGACTTCTTCAGGGACAATACCTTCTAAATGGGTAAACTCATCCTTCATGTGAGGTATCTGCATAGCTTGCATAAACTGCTTTTCAAAATCCTCTTCAACTGTTAGTTCTATATACTCGACATGACGAGCAACCCAATTGGCCTCATCCCGTTTCTTTTTATCCAATAATGCGGCCCGACAGCCATCTCCAGCGGCATTACCGACAGCAACAATCTTATCCACCGGACAATCAGGGAAGAGGCCCATAATCAAGGCCTTTTCCCGATCAACATGAGTACCAAAAGCACCGGCAATCTTTACTTTGTCCAGTTTTTCCAACCCCATTCGGCGCATCATGAGTTTACATCCGGTATAAAGGGCCCCTTTACCAAGTTCTATCTGACGCAAATCCTTCAGGGTAATAACTATATCCCTGTTAATACTGCTCTCTTCAGCCCAGGCCAGGACAAACTCCCCTTGATTGCTATTGGGATTGACCCGATAACGATTCGATTTCTGAGTTTCACTAAAAGAGCCTGATTTATCGACTACGCCAGCCATATATAATTCAGCCAGGACATCAAGAATCCCAGATCCACAGATCCCTTTGGCCTTCATTTCTTCTGGCTGGGAAAAGCTCCTCCAGGCCTCACGACCTATAACTTTGTAATCTACCTCATGGGTCTCAGGATCAATCTTTATCCTCTCTATAGCCCCGGGAGCGGCCCGCATGCCAAATGACAATTGCGCCCCTTCCAGAGCAGGACCAGTAGCACAAGAGGACGAGATAAGCTTATACTTATTGCCCAGGACCAGTTCCCCATTGGTACCAATATCAATAATCAATTGATATTCATCAGATTTATAAGGCTCTTCCGCTATAAGCACGCCAACATTATCCGCACCAACAAAACCGGCCTCATTAGGCAAAATAAATATCTTGGCCGAAGGATTGATATTTAGCCCCAAGTCTCTGGCTCGTACATCAAGGGAATGATGAATAACCGGAGGGAAGGGAGCCAGACTGACATACTGGGGATCAAGTTTCAGTAAAATATGATGCATGGCTGTATTGCCGCCAATGGTCACATCCTCAATATCCTCCCTGGTCAATCTTAAATAAGTCTTACCCTCCTCAGGGACTTCAACAAATTCAACATCTTCGCTTTGCTTGTCTTTTGACTTGACTTTTTCCTTTGGTGGATAAGTATTCTCTATGGCCTTGTCCACTAGGTTATTCAAGCCTTCCATGATATCGTTACCCATCCTTTCAAGCCCGTCAGATGTGGTCATGTGGTAAGTTATCCGGGCCATAACATCTTCACCGTACTTACACTGAGGGTTCATCATCGAGACTGTATCTATGACCTCCATAGTTCGTAAATTACACATATAGGCAGCCACAGTAGTTGTGCCGATATCAATAGCCAAACCATAGCAATCTTTTTCCTCACCCGGTCTGGCCCGAATAATCTCTTCATTATTCCAGACACTAACGGTTAGCTTCCAATTACCGTCCCTTAAGGCTTTAGGCAACTGACGAAGGCACTGAATATCAATTCTGAGATTTTTGAGGCTATATTCCCGTTCCAGGGCTTCACATATCCGTTCAAAATCTGCAGTCGGTTCTTCAAATTGTGGTTTTTTGACCTCAACAGTATAACAACAAACAGCCGGGTTGTTGACAATGTTAATATCCCGGGCAGCCTTACTAACAACCTGTTTGCCAGCTCTAGACTCCTCTGGAACAAAGACCAGAACATTGCCCTGGACCTCGGCTGCACAGCCCAACCTAAAACCTTTTTCCCTCTCTTCCTTGGAGATAAAATCGCCTTCTTCCTCCTGCCAAGGACTGACATGTGATATGCTGGTTTCAATATTGTACTTTTCAAAGTAACCTTCCTCTATTCTAACCTTACACTTACCACACTTTTTTTTCTCTCCACATAAGGCCTCGATATCCACTCCAAGTAACCGGGAAGCCTCGACCAAATTGATCCCTTTCGGAATCTCGCCCCTCCTTCCAGATGGCTGAAATATGACCATTGCTTTGTCTTCTTCCATATCCACTTACTCCTTAACCATAATCATGATAACATATGCCTGCAAAGAATCCTTAGCAGGCATATTCTAGTTGTTTATTTCTTTTCAAATTCACGTAAACGGCTGACCATGTTTATTGCTTCAGAGACAGCATTCCCGGCTGACTCGGCATAGCCATCAGCCCCATAAAGTGAGGCCACATCAGTAGTTACCGGTGCTCCACCCAACATGATCATGGCCTCCGGGTTCTTCTCCTTGATCATAGAGATGACCTTTTTCATGCCCAGCATTGTAGTTGTCATCATAGCTGACAAAGCTACGATCTCTGAATCGGTACTAAGTTGTTTCTCAACAAAATCCTCCAAAGGGACATCCCTACCCAGATCATGAACAGTCCACCCGGCCACGTCGAACATCATTTTAACCAGATTCTTCCCGATATCATGGACGTCTCCTTCAACCGTCCCAATAACCACCTGCCCTTTTGTCGATGAGGTCTCTTCAGAGACATGGGGTCTAAGGACATCCAAACCAGCATATAAGGCATCAGCGCACATAAGTACTTCAGGGACAAAATACTCGTTGGTTTCAAAAAGACGCCCGACTTCTTCCATGCCTTTGGCCAAACCTTCCATGATTCCTTCCATTGGATCATAACCGTCATTTAGCCATTGTTGTGAAAGTTCATTGGCATCATCTTCTTCATATTCTATAACTGCTGTTTGAAGCTGTTCTAATAGTTCTTCTTTTGTAGCCATATATAGTTCCTCCTCTTTTCATAAATTGGTAAACTAAAATCCATTTACAGACCAATGTTAAATTTTAAACATCAAAATTTAAACCTCTGAACCTGTTAGTCCCAAGTTGTCTGATGAGAATCTCCGTGCTTCATCCCTTGTTCTTGATTCTTACGAGCAACGGTCAACGGTCTACGGTCAACATCCTCTTAGGATAAACGGTCCACAGCAGGCGAAGCCCCCTGTCCATAATCCCTGACTGCCTTGACAAAAGCTTCAATATTCTCCTTTTTTACATCCGGCCAGATATCACAACCCGGCCAGACTGCATCAACCTGATTATCAATACATTGTTTGATAGCCTCTTCAACCTCTTTGGGGTCTTCCTTATTGACCAAAATCCCAAAAGGATCAAAATTACCTAATAAAAGAGCATTATCGCCGAGTTTCTTTCTGGATTCAGCTACATTGTTCTTTTGATCCACACTCAAGGCATCAGCCCCGCACTCGTTCATCATTTCAATGATCATATCGGTACTGCCGCAGATGTGCAGTACTTTGGGTGACTCCAAAGCTTCAAAAACCTTGATCAGATTTGGTTGAACCAAGCTCTTCCACATCTTTGGAGATATAATATCGGTCCCAGAGCCCATCTCCCGAATATTGATAAAATCTATTCCCAATTGCTGGTAGTGCCGGGCTGCTTCAATTGTCACCTCAGTCATTTTCTCCAGAAAGGCTTCTACCTGATCCTTATATTTTTTGGCTCCTTTGAGCAGAAGATCCAATTCAATGACCTGACCAGCCAGGGTAAAAGGTCCCAACAACCATGCACCAACTGCAAATTTCCCATCGCTTGCCTCTGAAATCAATTTCTTATAAGCCTCATCAATCATGGGCATTCTTCCCCGACTAAGATAGTCAGAGGGGATATCGACCTCTTCCAGGGTTTCCCATTTACTGGGCACTGTGGGAAAGAGTATGCCGTCCGACTGATCATAGAGATTGATTCCCCTACCCATAGCTTCAGGCAGGGTGCACATATCATAAGGAATAACTACTGAATCAAATCCAAACATCTTGGAAGATTCTATGGCTGCCCCGGCCATATACTCGGCTGTTGTATGGACCTTAGCGAATCGGATACCTAATTTTTCAATAGCCTGAATGGTCAACAGGCTCATACCGCTAAAACAGGGCATAGTGTCTATTGGTTCCCGTTTAAAAAGCTTCAAAACCCTTTCTTTTGGTGTTAGTTCTGCCATAATCTAAGCTCCTTAGCATATTGTTTTTTATTTTTTAATATGATAAAAAAATTTATCAAATAATAAAAAAACTTGTTGAAATTCTAATCTTTATTTCTTCGGTCAACGGTTTACGGTCATCGCTTCTTTTCATATTAATGGCCATCCAGCCCTTTTGAAAGGGCTGGACAACGAAGCATGAAAAGCTCCCGATAACCTTCTAAAATTATTCTTATAAATTTTCATTCTTCTTTTCGTGTTTTTTCGTGGGCTAAATTCTTTCATGTTAACGACTTTAGTTGTTCGACAAAATCAGGAAAAAGCTTGAACAAGGGGTGGTTTGGGTCTTTGGGCAGTCTTTTGCTTGTCGAAAAAACAGAAGTAGCCAAAAAGGCATCAGACATGGCTACAGCCGGGATAATCCTATCAGCTCCACCCATTGGACCGGAAAATATCATATCATGGAACCAAAAAGCAGCTAAGGACTCTAAAGCTGCATCAGCGGCTGACCAGCCCTTAAATCCCCAATTATCTTTGGCCTCTTTCCACATATAGCTGCCATTGCTGGGAGCACTGGAAACAGGTATCCCCCACTTCTCTTTGATCAATCTGTTTGATTCGCTACACATAGCTGTAGCCGGGGCATTCATTGTTGCTGTATCAACAATAATACTCTCAAATTCAGCTCCTGCCTTTTCTATAGCATCCAAAAGTCTTTGCGTTCCTGTCACTCTGCCTGTCGGCATGAGATCTGCCTCATCAAAAGCCACAATCAGGACATGCTTGACCCCCATATTATATATTTCCTTGATCTCTGTATCTAGGTCTTTCTCCCAGACTGTCAGACTGTTATAAAACATGCGATCCAAAAGCCCTTTTTCAGCACAATAAGCAGCACCTTCAAGCTTTGGTTTCAGGACCCAGGCATCTATACAAAAGGGCATATCAGAGACTGAAGTCAAGAAATCAATATAGGTCTTGAACTCCTCCCCAGTGTTGGCAACAATATCTGCCATTACTGGGACGCCGGTTTCCTTGGACAATTTATCCTGTTTCTTAAGGATTTCCTCACCCCTTTTTTCATCAAATCCCTGCTTACGTTTCCCTTCAAAGATCTTGTCTCCCTTTTGAAAGATTGAAGGACAACATACGCATGGATATTCTCCAGGTTGTCCCCCAAACTTGACTCCCCCTATTTCACAAACCTTTTGATCAATTTGTAATTCCAACATAGATCCTCCTTTAAACTTCAATTACTAACTTATAGTATAGCTAAGCATACTTGTTTTTGTCTCTGAG
>CAYUNZ010000083.1:7894-11823 GCA_964446205.1 uncultured Desulfohalobiaceae bacterium
GGGAACAACATGGTTTCAATTCAGAAACTAGGTTGGTTCACATCTTGGATTGTAACTCGACAATACCTAACTGAATGGCAAAATGGATCAATTGGGAGTTCTTATATAAGTGAAGCTTTTCCATGAGGTGATTGCGATGGGTCTTGATTGTACTTGAACTGACACATAGTAGCTCAGCAATCTCTCTGGTTGAATATCCCTCGGCAATAAGTTGCAAAACTTCTCTTTCCCGGTTGGTGAGTTTATTATACAAATTATGCTCTAAGGAATCTTTTTTAAAGGAAACAAAATCTTCGACCACCTTTTTGGATATTGAGGGACTTAAATAGATATTCCCTTCCATAACCGAATAAATGGCCTTAATAATATCATCTCCACTTGAATCTTTCAAAAGATAGCCAAATGCACCCAATTGTAATACTTCATCAATATATCTATCATTTGCATACATCGAAAGAACTATAACCTTGGTATTTGGAAAATATTTTACTATCTGACGGATAGCCTCAATGCCATTCAATATGGGCATGGCAATGTCCATAACAACAATATCGGGATAAAGAGTCTCGACTTGATTGACAACTTCTCGACCATTTTCCGCTTCTCCCACAATTTGAAAACAGGCCTCTCCTTCCAAGAGTTTTGCCAAGCCCTGTCTAACAATAGTATGATCATCAGCAAGAACTATTCTGATATATCCCTTATAATCATTCATAGGCATATTCACTAATAGGTATCTCTATACGAATCCGGGTCCCTTTATCCTCAGATGACCGGAGAGAAAACTTGCCATTCAGCATAGCCGCCCTCTCTCTCATTGATAAAAGCCCCAGGGCTTCTTTATGACGATCCAACATATCAGGATCAAACCCTCTTCCATTGTCTTCAGCCACAAAAATAAGACGTGGATAGCTTTTTATAATATAAATCATGAACTGGGTTGCATGAGCATGGCGTATAGTATTGGTCAAGACCTCCTGCGTAAGCCGATATAAAGTTATCTCAATATTGGGGTCGATCCTATCTTCAAAACCAATCATTTGAAAATCAATATCTAGTCCAGTCTGTTTAGCTGAATTTTTCAAATATGTCTCTAGAGCTGCCTCCAAACCAAGATCACTTAATAGGGAAGGATGAAGATTATATGATATAGAGCGCAATTCCTGATATGTATCTTTGATATATTTCTTAACCTCCATTAGCTGATCTTTTATATCTACATGTTTATTATAAAGCTGTTTTTCAATATCTTCCAAGGAAAAATTGATCCCGGTAAGTGCCTGGCCAACTTGATCATGAAGCTCCCGGGCAATCCTTCTTCGTTCAGTCTCCTGAGAATGAAATAACTTGGCTGTAACTCCTTTCAACTCCTCACGATGTTTATGAACTGTATGTAACAAACGAGCATTTTCAATAGCCCCGCCCAGAAAATTGCCTAAAGAACCCATAATGTGGATATCTTGTTCACTTAATTCCCTTTGATCAGATATATGAAAAGCAAAAAATCCAGAGACCTTCTCTTTGGTTGTGATCAAGAAGCAGGTCAGTCTAGCCAATGAAATACCTTGAGCATCCTGCAATGAGATCTTAAAGGGTGGATAGTTGGCTCTAGGTTGGAGATTGTGCTCATTTTTTAACAAATATCTATAAAGGAGTTGATCATGGAAAGCTATTCGATAGTTCTTGTCTAATTTTGGTAAACCATGATGAACATCCATAAAAAAGTTCTGCTTTTCCGGATCAAGTAAGAATATAGCTCCTGAATTTAGATGCAGAGCCTGTAGGACTTTTTTTAAAACTGTCTTAAGTACATTCTTGAGGTCATATCCAACATTCAAACAAAGAGCTACTGAGTTTAAGAGCATTAACTCCCTGTGACGGCGTTTCAACTTTTGATCAGCATCCATACGAGCGGTTATATCCTTAACTACACCTTCATAACCAATCACTTGACCTGAGTTATCTGAAATAGCGTTCCCACTGATCAAACAATGAAGTACAACTCCATCCTTTCTTTTAAAATTGGCCTCAAAGTCCCTGACATACCCGTAAAGATCCAATTGTTTCTTAAATACTCTCCAATGGACCGGCTTATAGAAAATCTTTTCTACTGACTCTAGAGATAGGAATTCGTTTTGGTTTTCGTAACCAAGAAGATCTATACCGGCCTGATTGACATCCTGAACAACCCCCTTAATTGAAAAGAGAAATATCATATCTTTGGAACCTTCAAAGATATAGCGATATTTATTCTCAGAGTATTGTAAATCTTTTTCCAATTTTTTCCGATCAGAAATATCTCTGAAAATATCTATAACACCAATAATAGAACCATCTTTGTCTCTAAGAGGTGTAGTAAAACAAAGGACTGGTATCTTTTGACCATTTGCCCGGACAATAGTCAACTCATGCTGGCTTTGCCCTTTAATCCGACAATCTTGGACAGGGCAATGATCTTGACATGTCTTGTCCTGAAAGAGTTCCTGACAATAACGTCCTAAAGCAGCTTGAGATGTAATGCCGGTAATAGTCTCTGCTTTTTTGTTGAAAAAGGTTATCTGTCCTTGATTATCAGTTGTAAAAATAGCATCAGGTTGATTTTCCAGAATCTGGAGGACATTGTCTCTAGATAAGAATTCGTCCTGATTTATATTCATATCCTGATCATGCCTTAACTATCTATCCTTATATATTAACATCTTTATCTTTTTTTATCCCGGTGATAAGCTCTTTTTCAAAATCGAACAAGACCTCTTCTTCCGCTCCATGCCTTAGAATCACCTTTTGTTCTTTTGTTACAATCCCTACCACCGTAGCTGTTATTTCAACCTCTTCAAATAATGAAGCAACAAGCTTTGAATATTCCGCAGGTACAGATAAAACAAAACCATAGCTCTGAAAACACATCAACCAGTCCGAAATATCCAAATGTGTAGGTTTGGGGAGAGAACGGATATCTACAATTGCACCTTGTCCGGAATTTTCCATCATAATGGCCAAAGTGCCCAAAATACCTGCATTGCTGATATCTTTGCCGGCGTTGACAATCTTACGTTCTGCCAGAAGAGGGAGTACATTAAGACGACGAAGCAATTCCTTGGAATTCTTACCTGAATTGGCATCCCAACTAATTACTGACCAGCACCCTACCCGACCATTTAGATCGACCGCCAACATCAGATGATCACCCGGAACAGCTAAGTGACTGCGGATTAAATCATTTGACCAACCCAAGATAGCTACACTAAGAGAGGGATGATCTTTTTCTGCATCAGGATGCAAATGTCCTCCTAGCATGGGAACATTGAGTTTATGACAACCTTTTTCAATGCCCTGGACGATTTGATCCCGCTGCTCTATTTCTCCACTGGCCAAAACATTGACCATACCAAGTGGCCTACCCCCCATAGAGTAAATATCATTAACCGTTACCATGACTGCTGCTTTACCAGCTGCATATGGTTCATAAAGCAGCAACTTGATCATCATCCCATCAGCAGCAAACAACAAGTACTTTCCATCCCAGGGAATAATAGCGGCATCATCACCAAAGTTCGGGAGAGGAGAACCATAAACATGGGTGTTTTGCAATCTGGCAAAGACATCCCCTATTGGATTCTTTCTCAATACACCGGCATAACTTCTGATGTCCTGACAGATATCTTTGAGGTTCAGTTTCGATTCCATAATTTTTTGATTTTATGTTAAAGATCTCTTTCAATCTTGTCTAAATCAGCCTCCATAAGCTGATGTGATTGCCCGTATAATGCCAGCAACTCCCCAACAGGATACCAGCCAAGCTTTCTGAAAAATTTGACATTACTTTCCTGAATATAGGCCCTAAAATTAGTACCACCCAATTTCTTAACCCGTTTCATGGCCTCCTTGATCAAAAGACGGCCGTTCCTGTAGTCCCTAAATTGCCTTAG
>CAYUNZ010000084.1:0-11684 GCA_964446205.1 uncultured Desulfohalobiaceae bacterium
TTGAAAACTTGTTATTTCCATATCCGGAAATCAAAAATTTCCGGATGGGAATTAATTATTCATTCCGGGCTTCCATAGATCAAAGAAATAGCTGCTCGGCAAACCTTCCCTGATCAGCTCTCATATCCGGAAGCTCGGAAAAATCATCACAATGATCATTCTCATCATCCTGTCAGTTTTGAAACTTAACCGGGTCAAACAGGTTCAAGTTTCTCCTGCCTGATCTAATAGCTATTGCATTAGTTGAATCTTTATATTACTCTAAATATTAGTTTTATTATTCAATCTCAATCTATATAAACTTATAAGAATATTGGATTCAAATAACCACACACTTTTATGACCCAATTCAAATTCATACATGCTGCTGACATCCACCTTGACAGTCCTCTAAAGGGATTGGAAAGCTATCCCGACGCACCGGTCAATCAGATCCGAAACGCCACTCGCCGGGCCTTAGACAATCTGATTGATTTAGCCATTGATCAGGAAGTTGCCTTTGTCCTTTTGGCCGGTGATATAGCAGATGGAGACTGGAAGGATTACAACACCGGTCTCTTCTTTACCCAGCGTATGGGCCGTCTTCGAGAGGCAGGTATCCGGGTCTTTATGGTTTCCGGGAATCACGATGCCGCTAGTGTCATTGCCAAGGCCTTACGTCCACCGGACAATGTCCACATCTTTTCCACCAACCAACCAGAATCTATTCACATACCAGATCTGTCTGTTGTAATACATGGCCAAAGCTACAAAAACCGGGAAACAACTGATGATCTGGCTGCCAGATATCCCCAGGCCATACCTGACCTTTTTAATATCGGACTCCTACATACCTCCTTGACCGGACGACCTGGACATGAACCTTATGCACCAACCAGATTGGATATCCTTTACAGCAAGGGATTCGATTATTGGGCCCTAGGTCATGTCCACCAGCGAGAAGTTGTCAGTGATAACCCTTGGATTGTCTTTTCAGGCAATATCCAGGGACGTCATATCAAAGAATCTGGAGCAAAAGGCTGCACCCTAGTCCAGACACAAGATGGTGAAGTAACAGTTGTAGAAAAAATAGACCTGGATGTTTTGCGCTGGGAACAAAAAGTGATCGATATCTCAATGTGTACATCTATGGATGATCTCTGGGAGCAAATTCGCAAGTCTTTGGAATTAGCCACAGACCAGAGTCAAGGCCGAGCCTTAGCCATCCGTCTGATCCTTGAGGGACAGACCTCTTTGCACAGTTGCCTGCACAGACAATTTCGCCACATAAGTGAAGAGTGTCGAGCTATGGCAGTCGGGTTAGGAGATATCTGGCTGGAAAAGCTCAAGCTTGAGACTAAGCCCCAAAAAGATCCAGAAGAGGCCTTTGATGAAAATACAGCCCTGACTTATCTAATTCGATCAATAAAGGGATGGACCCTCTCCAATGACTATATTCAACAGATTCCGGAATTGGCTGACCTAAAAAACAAACTGCCACCTGAGCTTATAAATGATATTGATGTCTTTGACCAAAACAACCAGGATAATCTTAAAAAAATCCAGGAGGATGTTCAAGAACTTTTACTCGGCCGCTTGCTAAGATAAACGGATTTTTTATGAAAATTAAGAATCTCCAACTAGAAGCCTTTGGACCATTTACAGAGCAATATTTGGATTTTTCCAAAAACAGATCTGATTTCCATATTATCTACGGACCAAATGAAGCCGGTAAAAGCAGTATCTTGAGGGCGTTAAACGCTTGGCTATATGGTTTTCCAGAGCGAACCAGGGATAACTTTATTTATCCCAATGACCAGCTCAAACTTGCTGGAACCATAGAAAATAGCCAAGGTAAAGAGCTCTTTTTTGTGCGACGGAAAAAGCGTAAAGCCAGTGTTCTTGATTCTCAAGGCAATACTATTGATCCAGCCAAGGTAAAAAAAATCCTCAATGATTTAGAGCAGGAGGTCTTTGAAAAATTGTTTGGATTGGATCACGACTCCTTGGTCCAAGGTGGCACAGCCTTTTTACAGGAAAAGGGCCGGGCCGGGACAACACTTTTCTCTGCAGGGAGCGGGATTAGTTCCCTGCAAAAGATCTTGACCGACCTGCAGGCAGATAGTGAGGCCATCTTCAAGAAAAATGCCGCTAAACCATCACTTAACTCGGCTATACAGAGCTTTAAACAACTAAAAACAGAGATAAACAAGTCCTCGTTGTCCAGTCGGGAATATAAGGAATACGATAGAGCCTATCATCAGGCCTTGAAATCTTTGGAAGGCGAACAGAAAAAACGACTAAACCTCAGTCAGGAACAGCGCCGTTTAGAACGTATCCAGCAAGCCCTACACCCTTTAAGCCTTAGAAGAGATATGCAAAGACAGCTCAGTCAGCTGGGAGATGTCCCAAAACTGCCGCAGGACTTCTCCTTACGACGAACAAATAGTCAGGAGCAATTACAACGGGCCAGGCAAACCCTGAATGCAGCTCAAAAACGTTTAAAGGACTTTCAAGACAAGGCCAAAGGCATAAATCTGAAGACTGAGCTCCTGGACCAAGCCGAAACTGTCAAGGATCTACATCAACGTCTAGGGCAATACCGCAAGGCCATGGCTGATTGTCCAACCCTTGAGGGCAGACGAGTTCAGGAAAAGACTTCGGCTGGAAATATATTGCGAAAAATACGCCCAGATCTGCCCTTGGAAAAGGTGACCGAACTCCGTTCCTTATTGCAAAGACGACGTGGGGTCAACGAGTTCGGCAACAAGCTGCCTTTATTGGAGCAAGAGCTGCAAACAGCCAATAACAATCTGGATAAACTTAACAAAAACAAACAAAAGGCCATTGCTTCTTTGGACAGACTCCCAGCCGAACAGGATTTGTTACCCTTGCAACAGGCCATAGACCAGGCAATCCGTCTGGGTAACATTGATGCCGAACTAAATGAACAAAACCGTTTCCTTGAACAAAAAAAGTCCTCCTTTAAATCAGGATTAAAACAAATCGGCTTCTGGCAAGGTTCAGCTGCTGAATTGCTGGAGCTGGATCTGCCTATTGAAGAGACTGTACAATCCTTTGCCGAAGCCTGGAGGCAACTAGATGAAGAAGCACGAAACCAGAAAAAAAATCGTCAAAGCCTTCAACAGCAGCATAAACGCATTACCAAAGAAATAAAAGCCCTGGAAAAGGCTGGAGAGATCCCTACTGAGAGCGAACTAAATGAGCAAAGGGCCCGGCGGGATCAAGGTTGGTCTTTGCTCAAAAGGCAATGGTTGGAAGGTCAGGATGTCAGTCTTGAGGCTTTTGAATATAACCCTGATATGAACTTGGCTGAGGCCTATGAGCAACAAGTAATCATAGCTGACTCGATCGCTGATCGCCTTCGCCGAGAAGAAGAGCGGGTTCATAAGTATGCCCACTTGCAGGCAGAACTCGAACAGATTGAACAAGATTTGAACAATCTGGCACAAGAAGAGGCGGTTTTGTCTGAAAAGTATGAGGAACAAAGACATCTCTGGCAACAGGCCTGGCATCCAAGCGGCATTGAGCCCTTGCCACCAACGGAAATGTCCAACTGGATGACCAAGATTGAACAACTGCGTTTCCAAGCCCAACAGATCATTGACCTAACCCAAAAATCCTCAGCTATATACGGTCAACGCCAAGAAACAATGACCACCCTGGCCTCCGAGCTAGCAGCCCTGGATTTAAAACCAGCCAAGGACAAGGAAATGGCCCCGATTCTGTATCAAGCCCAAACCTTTCTGAAGAAGGCTGAAGAGAACCAAACCGAGCGAAACAACCTACAAAAAAAGCTAAACGATTTGGACAATGACATCTCCCAGGCTCAGGACGAGGTCCAAAAAGCTGAAAATTCATTAAACAATTGGCAAAAACAATGGCAAGAAATCCTGACTGAACTCGGTCTGTCTGAAAAAGAACTGCCCAGAGGAGTTGCCGATTTCTTTGAAGAGTTGGAAAAATGTTTGAATCATCTGGACAGGGCCGAAGACTTTCAAAAGAGGATCCAAGGGATAGAAAGGGATGCCAACCAGTTCAAGCAAGAGGTCTTCAGCCTGCTGGAGAGGGTGGCCCCAGAACTGACATCGCTACCAGTTGATCAAGCTATCGAACGGATTAATGGCATACTTACCCGGGCCAGGGAAGAAGAAGCCACCTTGCGTACATACCGTGAAGGAATTGAAAATGCTGAAAAAGAGATCAGACAGGCCTCTACGGATTTGGAAGCTGCTGAAAAAGAGCTTACTCAGCTCTGTAACCTAGCCGGGTGTCAAGAACATGAAGACCTGGAAGCGGTGGAAAAACGCTGGCAAGAGAAAATCAAGCTTGAGGAACAGATTAAAGAGGAAGAAAGACGTCTTACAGAACTAGCTGAAGGCCAGGCTGTTAAAGAGCTTGAAGCCCAGGCCGAACAGATTGACCCGGATACACTGCCTGGACGGATCCAAAACTGTGCCGAGGAATTAGAACAGGTCAACCAAGCCATAAATGAACTCAATCAGTCTGTCGGTGAAAAACGAAAGGAACTCCAACGCATGGACGGCAGTTCCCAAGCCGCCAAAAAAGCCGAAGAAGCTGAAGAAAAGCTAACTGAGATAAAACGTTTGGCTGAACAGTATACCCTTTTGCGCATCGCAGCTAAACTCCTGGAAGATGAGATTGAACGCTACCGGTCCGAGAACCAGGACCCAATCCTATCCATAGCCGGCAAATACTTTGCAGAATTGACCCTGAACTCCTTCCAGGGTCTCAGAACCGATCTTGACGACAAAGGGGAACAAATCATTGTTGGCCTGCGACACAATGGGCAGTGGATAACA
The DNA here is from genome assembly GCA_964446205.1 of uncultured Desulfohalobiaceae bacterium. Lineage (GTDB taxonomy): Bacteria > Desulfobacterota > Desulfovibrionia > Desulfovibrionales > Desulfothermaceae > CAYUNZ01. Next base: position 4,824 of record CAYUNZ010000084.1, read on the forward strand.
GCCGAAGGGATGAGCTCTGGCACACGGGATCAACTATTCTTGGCCCTGCGCCTGGCCTCATTGGAGTACCGGCTGGAATACAATGAACCCATGCCTTTTATTGTTGACGATATCCTGATCAATTTCGACGAGTCTAGGTCTAAAGCAGCCCTAAAGACCTTGAACGATCTGGGCCAAAAGAACCAGGTCCTTCTCTTTTCCCATCACAGACACGTAGCTGACATGGCCGAGTCACTAGGGACAGGTCAGGTTCATCCTCTGTAACCCCGTAATGGTTAACGTTCTTTTGGGCTGAAAACCTTATCAGGCCATGCTTTCTGTCTCTTCGCTTGCTTTATATCGCTTCAAATAGATCCTAAGCAAAGATAGGGCGGCCGGGGTCATGCCCGGAATCCTGGAGGCCTGCCCCAAAGAATTTGGTCTTAAGTTTAGAAGCTTCTCCCGCAACTCATTTGAGAGACCGGAAATGTTATCATAAGAAAATTTGTCTGGTATTCTTACACTTTCCAATTCCTTGAATTTTTTGACTTCAGAGTCTTGACGCCCAAGATAGCCTTCATACTTACACTGAATCTCTACCTGTTCCTTGATAGATTTCTCCAGAGCCCTTTCCCTCGGAATAAGGTTTTGGATATCCTCATAAGTCAACTCCGGTCTTTTCAAAAGCTTATCAGCATAGACCGAATCTTGAAGTGGTTGGGACTTTCTTTCAGTCAGATACTGGTTGGTTGACTCTTGCGGAGGAACCCGAGTGGATTTCAATCTTTGCACTTCCCGGTCTATGGCCTTTTGGCGCTCTTGCATCTCCCGCAAGCTCTCCTTGGAATGTAGGCCTAGTTCATACCCCTTTTCCAACAGTCGATAGGCGGCATTGTCTTCTCGCAGCAACAACCGGTATTCAGCCCTTGAGGTGAACATCCGGTAAGGCTCAATAACACCTTTTAAGACCAGATCGTCAACCATTACCGCCATATAGGCCTCTGAACGATCCAGGATAAAGGGAGATCTATTTTGTACCCGAAGGGCTGCATTTATACCTGCCCATATGCCCTGAGCCGCAGCCTCCTCGTAGCCAGAGGTTCCGTTGATTTGTCCGGCAAAGTAAAGGCCTTTAACCAGTCGTGTCTCCAAAGTCGGGAAAAGATGGGTCGGCTGAATAAAGTCGTATTCTATGGCATAAGCCGGACGAGTCATCTCCATCTCCTCAAACCCGGGTATGGAACGGAGTAGTTGGACCTGAATCTCATAAGGCAAAGAATTCCCGGTCCCGCTGGCATATATCTCCTCTGTCTCCAGACCTTCGGGCTCAAGGATAATGTTGTGAAATTCCTTGTCCGGAAATTTCATAATCTTGTCCTCCAATGAAGGACAATATCTAGCTGACACACCTTGAATAGTGCCGTCATATAAAGGAGAAAAGCGGATATTTTTCCGGATGACATCATGAGTCCGGAGATTGGTCCTGGTAAAATAGCAGGGGACTTGGGGCATAGACAGTGAGTCAGAAAAGAGGGAAAAGGTACTTGGATCCTGATCACCGTACTGAGGTTCGAACCCACCTAAATCAATTGTTTGACTATCCAGCCTGGCCGGGGTACCAGTCTTCATCCGGCCTATAGAAAAACCAAGTCCCTTTAATTGTTCCGGGAGCTGATTTGAAGGGAACTCTCCTGCCCGTCCGGCCGGGATATGAGTCGTGCCTATATGGATCAGGCCATGAAAAAAAGTCCCGTTGGCCAGGACCACAGCCGGGGCCTCAAAGACAACACCCAGATCATCTCGAACACCAAGGACCTTGTCATCTTCAATCACCAAGGAGCTGACCAGGGCCTGTTTCAGGTCCAGATTGTCCTCAACCTCCAGGACATGCTTCATCAGGGATCGATATTTGACCTTGTCATTCTGGGTCCTGGTACCACGAACAGCCGGTCCCTTTCTGGTATTGAGACGACGGAACTGGATAGCGCTCTTGTCGGTAATCTTACCCATTTCCCCGCCCAGGGCATCAATCTCTTTCACCAGATGACCCTTGCCTATCCCGCCTATAGAAGGTGAGCAGGGCATATGGGCTACAGTATCTAAAAATATAGAGACTAAAAGTGTCCGGCAGCCCATACGGGCCGAGGCCAAAGCTGCCTCACAACCAGCATGTCCGGCCCCAACAACAATTACATCGTATTGATGTCCCATCTTTTCAAAACCTCAAAAAACAAGTATGACTATTGAACCAGGCAGGTTAAAACATCATCCCTTTCCAGGCAACCAGAAAGCTATTATACTTCCTTTATCTGGCGATATCAAGATCAGGTCAGGATCAAAGGCTTATCTTATGAGTTTTCAACTCTATTACGATTTAAACTCCTATTTACGACAAAAATTCGGTTGCCGGGTTCAGAAAATCTCTCTTGATGCCGGACTGACCTGCCCTAACCGTGATGGAAGCGTCGGTAGCGGGGGCTGTATCTATTGCAACGCCAAAGGATCGGGAACAGGTGCGGCTAGTAAGGGGATTGGTATCAGGCAACAGATCCTGCAGGCCCAAGCCGCTCTAAAAAAACGTTACAAGGCTAACAAGTTTCTGGCCTATTTCCAGTCTTACTGTAATACATATGCCCCATTGCCAAAGCTAAAATCCCTTTTCGAGGAGGCCCTGTCAGTCCAGGATGTTGTCGGTCTGACTATCGGTACCCGGCCTGACTGCGTCCCGGACCCTATACTTGACTATCTACAAAAATTGTCTCAAGAGACTTTGGTCTGGCTTGAATATGGACTACAGTCAGCCAATAATAAGAGCCTAAAACTTATTAATCGTAAGCACACTGTCGAAGACTTCCAGGATGCTGTTTACAGGACCAGACAACGCCGCTTGCCAATCTGTGTACATGTCATCCTAGGGCTACCCCAAGAGTCGACTCAGGATATGCTCAAAACAGCAAGTTTTGTCGCTTCACTTGATATCCAGGCAGTCAAAATTCATCTACTCTATGTAGTAAAAGGGACCTTATTGGAAAAATGGTACAATCAGGGAGATTATCGATGCTTGGACCGTCAAGCATATGCCCGGCTTGTAGGCGAGTTCATCAGCTACCTGCCCCCTGATGTTATTATCCAGAGATTGACCGGCGACCCACACCGGGATGAACTCATCGCCCCGGCCTGGGCCTTGGAAAAACAGGTCAATCTAAAAACAATTCAAGAGACTATGTCCAAATACAATCTGTACCAAGGGAAAAGGTTTCCCTGTACTTCTAAATCCTACCCAACACAGGATAAAGTTTAAGAGGCTTGATCATGCTCCAACATACCTTTTGCCATCTACCCGGCATTGGCTTGAAAACAGAAAAGAGGCTCTGGGACCAGGGAATCACGGAGTGGCAATGCTTTCTGGATCATGCCGGCTCCCTTTTGCCAAGAGGATTTTTCGAACGATTTGCACCTAAAATACAATCTTCTTTCCAGGCCCTGCAAAATGGTGACGCCGATTTCTTTGTCTCTTCACTTCCCAAATCTGAATATTGGCGTCTCTTTAGCAGCTTTAGGCATAGCGTGGCTTATGTTGACATTGAAACAACCGGTTGTGGGCCGGAAAACAATCACATTACTACAATCGCCCTTTATGACGGGGAAAAGCCCTCAACCTTTGTAAGGGGAGACAACCTGGAAAGATTTTCCGATATCTTGCTCAATTATCAGCTAATTGTTACCTTTAACGGTTCATGTTTTGATTTGCCGATGTTAGAGCGTAATCTTTCGGTCAAGCCTCCATTAGCCCATATTGATCTTCGATTTCTTCTGAAGTCCTTGGGCTACAAGGGTGGTCTAAAAGCCTGTGAAAAGCTCTTGGGCCTCGATCGTGGTCCTCTGGACGGGATTGATGGTTACAGTGCCGTTCTCTTATGGCAGGCCTTTGAACGCTTAAATGACAACAGAATACTAGAGACCCTTTTGTCCTATAATGTCGAAGATGTCCTCAGTCTGGAAATTTTGATGTGTTTTGCCTATAATACCAAAATATCCGCTCTGCAAAGACCAGACCCAAAGGCTATTAACACCCCGGTACATACAGCAGGCAACCCCTATGCTGCTTATCAACAAGTCCTTGAAGAACATGTATTTCCCCGCCTTGGCTACAGAGTACAATACTGAATCTTAGACATAACCCATACCCATATTAAGATTGTCCTTATTTTTTTAGATCTATCTAACTTTATTATTGACATCTTATTTTTTTAGTATTATAAAAATTTCGGTTTCCGACGCCCTGGACAAAGCAAATCTAACAGCAAAACAAAGAAACTTTTGCTGGTCTGAGTAGTTCTTATATCAACGACCATTAATGTCAGGAGCTCCAATATGAACAATATCATAGGGTTACGTCAAATGAACGTCAACCAATCAGGTTACATTCACCACCTCAGTTCTCATGGAGAATTGGGAAGACGGCTGAGAGATATGGGCCTTACCCCAGGAACTGAAATCACTATCAAAGGACGGGCTCCCTTAAAGGATCCAGTAGCCCTACGTGTACGGGATTGCATCCTGACCCTTAGGAACAACGAGGCTGATTATATATTGGTTAATATAGGAGAGCGAGATGTCTGAAAAGATTACTATTGCCCTAGCCGGCAACCCTAACTCCGGAAAAACGACCCTATTCAATGCCCTGACCGGTTCCCGGCAACAAGTTGGTAATTATCCCGGCATAACGGTTGAAAAAAGAGAAGGTTTTATCAGTCATGAAAATAAAAGTATTCATGTCGTAGATTTGCCCGGGACATATTCCTTGACCGCTTATTCGCAGGAAGAACTCGTAGCTCGTAATTTTCTGGTCATGGAAAATCCTCATGTGGTCGTTGATGTCCTTGATGCCACCAATCTGGAACGAAATCTGTATCTGGCTGTCCAGTTTATGGAGCTAGGTATCCCTGTTGTTTTGGTCCTGAACATGATGGATGAAGTCCATAAACGAGGTATAACCATAAACACCGCCATCCTTTCATCTTTGTTGCAGACGCCAGTAGTTGAATCTGTCGCCCGTTCAGGCAAAGGGAAGGCCGAAGTCTTAAATACTGTTGTTGCTAATGTTGCAGACCATAAACAACAAGAATGGAATCCGCTTAATATATCTTATGGCCCTGACCTTGACCCCAAACTCGAAGAAATGACTACCTTGATCGAACAGGAAGACTTTCTGACCCGATACTATCCCTCTCGGTGGACTGCCTTAAAGTATCTGGAAGAAGACGATGAAGTCAGACAATTGGGACAAAAAGACAATAAACGTGTCGCTGCTAAACTGGAAAACATTCAGGCCAAGGTCTCAAAACACTGTCAGGTTACATTGGACACCCATCCTGAAGCAATCATTGCCGATTATCGTTATGGTTACATTACCTCTATCCTAAAACAAGGGGTCATAACCCATACAGGTGACATCAACCGAGTCAATCTTTCTGACAAGATCGACAAGGTCCTGACCCACAAACTGCTAGGGCCTTTGCTCATGTGCGGGGTCCTTTATGGGATGTTTTTTTTGACCTTTGGCTTGGGTGAAGCCCCCTTAAACTGGGTTCAAAGCTTTTTCGCCTGGCTTGGTACTACTTTCCGAGTTTTGCTCCCGGAAGGGATCTTTCAATCATTGATTGTCTCCGGTATTATTGACGGAATCGGAGGGGTACTTAGTTTTGTCCCCTTGATCATAATCATGTTCTTTGGATTGTCTTTTCTCGAAGACTCTGGCTATATGGCCAGGATGGCCTATATGCTTGATCGCGTCTTGCGGACCTTCGGACTGCACGGATGCTCAGTCATGCCCTTCATTATCTCCGGTGGCATCCCCGGAGGTTGTGCTGTACCCGGTCTCATGGCTGCACGAACCCTGCGAAGCCCCAAAGAAAAACTGGCCACCTTATTGACTGCCCCTTTCTTGACTTGCGGGGCTAAGGTCCCTGTCTTCCTTCTTATAGGCGGTACCTTCTTCCCCAATCATGCAGCCAGCGTCCTTTTTTGGCTGACCCTGTCCGGATGGGTGGCTGCTCTGCTTGTAGCCAGGCTCCTTCGGTCAACAATCATACGCGGCGAACCGACCCCGTTTGTCATGGAATTACCACCTTATCGCTTACCGACCCTGAAAGGTCTCTTTATCCACACCTGGGAACGTGGCTGGCAATACATCAAAAAAGCCGGTACTGTTATCCTGGCCATTTCGATAATAATCTGGGCGGCAATGTCCTTCCCAAGACTGCCGGAAAATACTCAACAGGACTTCCAAAAACGTATTCACTCCATAGAGCAAGGGATCAATAACTCCCAGTCCCAAGAGAAACAGAACCAGCTAAAGAACAGGGTCAAAGAGATCAAGAATCTACAAGCCCAAAGAACTCTGCAAAATTCACTGGCCGGACGTCTGGGTACAAGCATTGAATCTATTACCCAATGGGCCGGGTTTGACTGGCGGATGAATATTTCCCTGATAGGCGGCTTTGCTGCTAAGGAGGTCATTATCTCTACCATGGGTACAGCCTATTCCCTAAGTGAGACCGACCCTGAATCCGGCCAGACCCTGTCTCAGCGTCTGGCCAATGACACGCACTGGGACAAGGCCACTGGACTCAGTCTTATGGTCTTTGTCCTTCTCTACGCCCCCTGTTTTGTCAGCATCGTGACCATGGCCAAGGAATCATCCTGGAAATGGGCAGGCTTTAGCATGGTGTTTAATACAATTCTGGCCTTTTGTCTGGCAGTTATCATCTACCAAATAGGACAAGCACTCTAAAACTTAGTTAAGAAGCTTACCTTTGTTCTTATTTCTTCGGTCAACGGTTCACGGTCCACGTTCTTTTCATATTAAACCTTCGCCTT
>CAYUNZ010000085.1:0-11642 GCA_964446205.1 uncultured Desulfohalobiaceae bacterium
TCTTCTTTTCGTGTTTTTTCGTGTGTTTCGTGGGCTAAATTCTTTTCATGTTAACATTTACCCTGTGCCTTATGGAACAGGGGGAACATCCCTCCTGTCCTTTTTTGGACAATAAGCAACAGCTAACAACCAAAAATCAACAATTTTACAATTGGCAGATATTTTGCTATTCGACCTCTGATTTGGACTATAGTGACCAAAATCATAAGCTTATAAAAAATTTTTCATTAAGACTCGGAGGTAGGATTATGATCAAAAAAAACAAAATCATTTTCTTTATTTCTTTAGCATTTTTATTGACCTTTCTTTTCTTTAGCCAGATTGCAACGGCCCAAAAAACCAGTGTAGCCGAGGAAATTCTAAAAATCTTATATGATAACGGTCAGATCAGCACTAAGCAATACCACACACTTCTCAAAAAAGCTCGAACTGAACAACAAAGAAGATCACAACAAGCACTTAAAGAAGCCAAGCAGGAGATGGATAAAAGAAACAAACATAAGACCCAAAAATCACCCGAGAAAATTGCAATCCCTTACTGGGAGAATGGACTTCATTTTGACAGCCAGGATGAATCCTACAAGCTACAGATAGGTGGCCGAATCTTAAATGATTGGGGATATATTGATGGGGATAGTGATGTGGAAAATACAGCCTATCTTGATCAGAATGATGACTTTGGTAGCGGAACAGAGATACGTCAGGGCAGAATATACCTCAAGGGGACCCTACATAACAGCCTGATGTTCAAGGCTCAGTACGATTTTGCCGGAGGTGATGTTGATTTTAAGGATACCTGGATTGGTTTCAAAGATATCCCTTATGCCGGACATTTAAAGATCGGACACTTTAAAGAGCCTTTTTCACTTGAAGAATTGACAAGCCGCAAGTACATCACTTTTATGGAGAGAAGTTTACCCGGACAAGCCGGCCGATCTTTTGTCCCAGCTCGAAATACAGGCCTTATGCTCTATGATACTGCCTGGAACAAGAAAATGACTTGGGCTGTCGGTGGGTTTCGAGACACTGATGGATTTGGAAACGGCTTTGGAGATAACGAGATCTACAATCTAACCACCCGTATTACCGGAACCCCTTTTTACACTGACAATGGTCGAAAATTGGTCCATCTTGGACTCGGATATAACCATAAATGGCTTGAAAACAATGCAACACTTCAGTTCAGAGCTCGCCCTGAATCTCATCTTACCGACGATTTTGTTGATACATTCGAAATCCAGGCTGACGAAGCCGACATCCTGGGACCTGAATTGGCTGTAGTCTATGGACCATTTTCCCTGCAAGGTGAATATATGCAGGCATTTGTCGATACCAAACACTATGACGACCTTAATTTCAAAGGCTATTACCTACAGGGTAGTTACTTCCTGACTGGTGAACACCGAAATTATAAGAGATCCAGTGGAGCCTTTGGACGAGTCAAGCCGAAAAACAACTTTGATCTTGAACAAGGACATTGGGGAGCTTGGGAAACCGCCTTCAGATACTCCAGCATTGATCTAGACGATGAAAGTGTGGACGGAGGAGAGCTTGAAGACTTTACAGCCGGTCTTAACTGGTATCTCTATCCCAACCTGAGGATCATGTTCAATTATATTCTGGCTGATCTCGAAGACATTGGGGACACCAATATATTTCAATCAAGATTCCAACTTGATTTCTAAGTCTCTGATATAAGCTAACCTCCGCCAACAGCAGGGAAAAGCCCCACACGGTCCCCCTGATTTAGCCTCAGGGTTAAAGGGGCCTTTTCCCCATTGACAAAGACAAGCTTGACCTCTTCTAGATTTAGTCCCAGTCTGTTCAATAAATCCTGGACCGTATTGCCGTCTTGAACAGGAAAACTATCCCCATTAACCGGCTGGTAGGCACCCAATGAGGCAAAACACTTGACTGTGATCTCCATAGATACCTCCACACATATAAGTGGACTTAGAAATCAAAGACTTGCCAGGAAAAGTCCTTTAAATCGCAAACAGCCAGCTTGTTTCTAAAAGACGGTTTTCGACCACTCAGGATATGCACTGCCTCAGCAGACTGAAGTGAAGCCACTAAACAGACCCCGTAGGACAGACAGCCAAGAGTATCCTCAGCTCCGCTCTGTCCTTGCCATAGGTCAATAGGACCGTGCTCTCCCGGATAGATGGTGCTTACATATCCCATTTCCCCAGCTACTGCCCCTGTGACCAAAGGCACATTCAACTTGTCTGTCTGTTGTAATAGCTCCCGTCGGACCTTTAATCCACCCAAGGCATCAACAACCAGATCTCTGTCTCTCAGAAAACCCTTATAATTTTGACCTTGCAAAGTCTTTTCCCAGACCTGGAAGTCAATACTTGAGTTAATCCGGCCAAGACGTTCCTTAGCTGCCAGGGCCTTTGATTGTCCAAACTTATCCTGCCTGCAGTAAAGTTGCCTATTGAGATTGGAAGGTTCATAAACATCCCCATCTGCAGCGAGGATCGAACCTACTCCAGTCCTGGCAATAAGCTCAAGGATATAACCACCCAGACCTCCAAGACCAACCAGAGCAACCTTTGACCTGAGCAGATTTATCTGCTCCTTGACCTGTAGGGCATTAAAGTTTTTGACATAGCGAACCGGGAGGACATCATGCTCCAAGGCCAGACAATCAAGATCAAGGGGGGAAAGATCAAATTTCTCAGCAAGCGATTGTGTGGCTTCAATTGATAGAATACAAGCCCCGTCCTGCTCATAGGACATGACTTGTATCTCATTTACTATATTTTGTACACGGTTCACAGTCCACGTTTTTTTCATGTTAACATTATCATCGGTGAAAAAAGGCCTCATCCCAGTTATCATAGTTGGGATTAAACTGTTCCGGAACCGATCTAAGGGCATAGCCGACTTTATTTTTCAAATGCCTCATGGAGGCATAGCCTTGTGTGTATATATAGCCCAGTACTTCGGGCATTGATTGAGTATGGCTGGATCTGGGTTGAATAATATGTAATTTAGGTCTCAATACATCCATTTTGTTAAGAAGGTAATTAAGACGTCTTTTGTCCTCAACAGTTTTCCAATCACTAATTGGCCTTAAATATGAAGACTTGGATCTAGGGATAAAGACAATAGCCGAAGGATTATAAAAATGGGCTGAATACAGTACCCTGTATTTATCAAAATCCTGAACTAGCTGGTCTAGATTGATATCTATACCTGCTTGGTTTGGCAAGAACTGTGTTGACCTGGGCAGATCCTTTATCCCGGAACAAGACCATAATGGGCTAAAGCACATAAGACCTGTCAAGGCAAGAAAAATATGGTTTCCTATAACTTTCTTCATTTTTTTCCTACTCCCCATTTTGAGATATAGGTCCAGACATCAAACTTCCTTTGACAACCCTTAAAGCTCATGTAACGGATCTTACCAAAAACCGGACGTTCCTTAAATGGTCTATCATGAAGCCCTCCGACAGACCAGAGAATACCGATATATCCATTGGGATCACAACCATCCAGTTCATAGGTATCATTTAGCTTGATAGCCCAGGCAATGGCCTGCTCAGGTGTTTCACTCCATTCAAGCATCTTCTTGGCCCAGTACATCCGCAAATAACCATGCATCTTACCAGAACGGATCATCTCTGTTTGAGCTGCATTCCACAAGGGATCATGTGTTCGGGACAGTTCAAAGTCATTTAACGTATAGAGATAGTCCCTGGGCACTTGTCTGTGCTTGTCCAGACTCTCTTGGGCCCATCTTGGCAGCCCATGAAATGAATCATAGGCAGAATTATAGAAACAAAAGTTATCAGACAGTTCCCTTCGGACAACAAGCTCTTCAAGAAAAGCCCTTTTTTGTTCAGCCAAGCTCTCTTTTAGTTTCATTGTTTCCAGGACTACCCTCTGGGGTGCAATCTGGCCGAAATGCAGATATGGGGACAGATGGGAAATACTACCGGCATTGGGATCATTTCTCCGGCTAACGTAATCAGAGATTGTCTGTTTAAGAAACAGGGACAGTCTCTGCATACCTGCTTTTGATCCCGGGATCAGCCAGGTTATTGGCTGTACAGAACGATCAACCTGTGCCTTGTCCCAAAGAGACTGCCAGTCCGGTTCTTTATAATCTGATAGGCACCAGGATGACTGCTGAACAACTTCAGGGAATGGTTCCAAAAAGTCCGGTAAGATCTTTTCTATCTTGGGCCTAAAAGTCCTAGCCGCAAATTCCTGCTTCATTGATACCTGTCGGCAAGGGACAACGTTGTGACTATCGACCTCATAGACTGGAATGTCTATCCCGGATATAGCCTTATCTTTCCATTGCATTTTGAGACGCAGAGGATCAAAGTCTGTGACTAAGCATGAAGCCGCTTTTCTCTTTAAAATAGCACAAAGATCCTGAACAGGACAATCAGAAGACAGAATAAAAAAGGGGATATTGAGATCAAGGCTCTCTTTGACTGTCTCCACAAGCCCCTGGAGCATAAAGTCATATTGACGGATGGTGGCATCCAGAAATTTCCTGGCTAAGCAAAAGACAATGACCAGGCAACTACTTTTTTCCTCAGCTTTTTCCTGAGCAAAAATAAGGGCCCAATTATCCTGTATCCTTTGATCCCGGTCCATCCAATAAATCACTGGTCCTTGAGTTGAATGCCCGGATTTCAACAATTGAACCCTTTTTTCATTTACTTTATAGCTCATAATAACCCTAAAAATTAATCTCAGTCAAAAGCTGAAAATGCCTGACTAAAATTGCCTTTTGAAAATAGACTCGAAAGACAGCTGTTTCTGAAGACCGGGCAAAGTCCTCAAGCTCCGGATACTTAGCTATAATGAGATCCTCAGCCTCGCTTCTGTTTGAACCTTGGATCTCAGACGCCGTCCCATTGATAGTGACCACAGTTCCCTTTTCAAAGGTAACCGGATCATGATCATCTCTGATCAGAAGAGATACATGTCTGTTTTGGGACATGTTTTCATATTTGACCGTAACAACAGGGGTGATAAGGATAAGAGATTTAGATTCTTCAGTCAGGGCAAAGCTCATGAGATTACAGTAAGGGATGTTGTCATGACATGTAGCCAGGACTAAGGTCTTTTGGGACCTCAAAAAATTCTCCAACCAGACCATATAATCCTTTGTTTCCTGTCCAGTGAGATCTTGCTTGATTGGTTTGATATTTGTCACTCTTTCAGGCACATTCCTTCTCCTTAAATATATCAACCGATAACAGATAATTTTTAACTGTCCAGTTATCTTTATTCTCATAACTCATTTGGTTTATATTCCTTAAGGGCCTTTTCCACCGCTTCCGGGACAAGATAGGACAAGCTAAGGCCTTGTTGCCATTTATTCCGAACAAGGGTACTGCTGATCTCAAGCAATGGTATTTGCAAAGTAATGATCTGTTTATCAAAAGGCAAAGACCAGACCAAGCATGAAGTTAAGACCTGCTTGGCTTGTGGGAGATGACTCTGAACAAATTTGTCCAGCTCATCCATATCCGAGCCGTTACGCCAGACAACCACAAGATTGGTCAAGGAGATAAGGGTTTTCCATTCCCTCCAGCTTGGCAAAGTCATGAGATCCTGACTACCCAGAAGAAAATAGAAGTCATCCTCAGGATAAATGTTTTTATATGCCCTTAAGGTATCTACAGTATAGGAAGGTCCTGGACGGCTGCCTTCCAAGTCATTGACCAGTATCTGAGAGCAGCTTGTAACTGCCAATCTCAACAATATGAGACGAAAGTCAAAAGAGAGCATATGGACAGAGGCCTTGTGCGGTGGCACAGCCGCAGGGACAAGGTCAACCCTGTCCAGGCCGATCAACTCCTGAGCCTCAATGGCCAGACGCAAATGGCCATTGTGAACTGGATTAAAGCTTCCTCCTAGGATACCTATCTTCATTGCAATCCCTGATCTCAGTTTAACTTGTCCGGATCTGCCCACTGCCAAAGGCAATGAACTTGGTACTTGTCAGTTCCTTTGGCCCCATTGGTCCGTAGGCATGGAGCTTTGAGGTGCTGATTCCTATTTCCGCACCCAGACCAAGCTGTCCGCCATCATTGAACCTGGTCGAGGCATTGATCAGAACAAGGGAGGCATCTACCTCATTGATAAATCTCATAGCCTGATCATAATCCTGGGTCAGAATGGCCTCAGTATGGTTGGAACCATATTGAGCAATGTGCTCCTGGGCCTCCTCTTGACTGCTTACTACCCTGACAGCCATCAACAGATCCAGAAACTCATAGCCATAGTCATTGGGTTCGACCTTGTCGGCCCATTCAGACATTAGGGACAAAGCCCTCTCTCCAGCCTTGAACCGAACTCCAGAGTTCCCCAGTCTTTCGGCCACCTTTGGCAAAATAACCTCGGCCACATCCTGATGGACGAGCAAGCACTCCAGAGCATTGCATACCCCGGGACGTTGTACCTTGGCATTATAAATTATCTCCAAGGCCTGGTCGATATCTACACTTTTATCCACATAGATGTGACAAATCCCTTTATAATGCTTTAATACCGGCATCTTAGCCTCCTGGACCACAGTCCGGATAAGCCCCTCACCGCCTCTGGGGATAACCACATCTATAAACTCTTCCAGCTGCAGCATATCCCTGACCGCCTGACGATCAGTAGTTGGGATCAACTGGACGGATTCTCCTGGTAATCCGCTCTCGACAATAGCCCTGGAAAAGAGATCCGCCAAAACCTTATTGGTATTAAAAGCCTCAGACCCACCCCGCAAAATAAGTGAGTTTCCAGCCTTAAGGCACAAGATTCCGGCATCTATGGTGACATTGGGTCTTGATTCATAGATAATAGCAATTACGCCCAACGGAATCCGCATCCGTCCAACCAAGAGGCCATTCGGTCTCTTGTCCATATTCTCCAGTCCGCCGACCGGATCCGGCATGGCGGCGACTTCTCGGCATGCCTCGGCCATGTCACTAATACGTTGACTGGTGAGTTTCAAACGATCTATTCTGGCACTATCCATCCCCGACGCCTCTGCTGCCTCCAAGTCTTGGGCATTGGCTTCCTGAATCTTATCTTCCTCTTGGCGCAGTAAGTCCGCCAGACAAAGCAAAGACTGGTTCTTTTTGTCTGCAGATGACGAAGCCAGCACACCTGCGGCCCTTTTGGCCGATAGGCCTATCTCATTGACCAGTGCGTGTATATCACTCATTTATTACCTCCCTTCTATATCTATCTAATTTTCATCCGACAACTGACCTTTTTCTGTTTAACGGCTCCAATTTTGGCAAAACCAAAATTGGAGCACTATATATACTCTTTGCCCTATATTTCCAACTCATCACCTGGTTCTGGGAGAAAGGCATTAAAATCATTGACTTGAGCCAATCTGTTACGTATAGTCAATTCTTCTTGTCTGCGTACGTCTCTTTGCACATGAACGATTGCCAGTTGATCAGCCTGGGCCTTGGCTGTAAGCTCCAGACATCTATTAAGATCACCGTGCCCTAGTATACTTTGATCAATCAAAAAACCCTCCTGAACAATCAATGAACATTTGTAGGCCAAGTCTTCACAGGAAGGCCTTGGACCTCCATCGCCACTATAATATACCGATTGTTCATTTCCTTGTAAACACAGGGCCAGATTGTATTGCCAATGATCCGTGGCGGCAAAGGACCATCTAAGCCCTACTAAGTCAATCGTCTTTTCAGATCTTACTATTTGATACTCAAGCGGATAAGTCATTTTTTCTCTAAATTTCGGATAGGACAAATCCATAGCAGTTTCCACTTTTCCCTGGAGACCCTCTTGTCCGACAAAGTATAAAGGTTTACTTCTTTTCATCTCCCAAAGCCTAAGAAGCAACAAGGGAACACCCATGAAATGGTCACCATGAAAGTGTGATATCCACACGGCATCAAGGGCATCAGGATCACTGAAGTACATAAAAAACCTGGGGGGAACGGTAAAGCCACAATCAAGCAAAATATTACCCTGGCCTCTATCATGGTCTTGATAAGTAACCAAAATTGATGTATTGGCCAACCTTTCATCACAGGCCTCACCCACTCCCAAAAAAACAATATGCATCAATACCAACCTCCATTTAATGAAAGAGTCAATTTCTTTTTGACCTTTTTGGGCAAAAGGGCTACAACTCACAAGACCAAATGGTCAAGCAGGATTTAAGTATTGGTCGAAAAAGTCAACCAGAATTGGAGCAGAATTTATGGCCAACTCGGAGAATAAACAAAACATTATCCACCAGATCGAAGAAGAAGCCACTGAAGATATCCATCCGCTACTGAAAAAGATCTATGAAAATATAAAGATCATTGCTTTTGTCATAGGTGGGATCATCCTTGTTGCCGCCTGCTATTCAGGTTATCAATTTTATCATCAACATCGGATGCAAACTGCTCAAAACCGTTTGGCTAATATATATGCCCAAGACTCAAAACAAAAAAAGATCAAAGGGCTTAAGGAATTTCTTGTTCAAGCCCCTGAAGAGATGCGTCAGGGTATCTTGTTTGAACTAGCCAGAGACTTTATGCAAGAAAACAAGTTTGATCAAGCCATGTCCTACTGGGAACAACTCAGGTCTAAAACAAAGGATATCAATATCAAGACCGTAGCTGCACTGGGACAGGCCAAATCTCTCAGGTTGCAGGGGAATCTGCAAAAGGCCCTCCAGGTCTTGGAAACAATTGCCCAAAAAGCCCCTAACTCTTACCACCGAAATATTTATATGGAAATAGCTACCACAGCCGAATTGAGTAAGGATTGGCCAAGGGCCTTGTCGGCATACAAAGAGATCCAATCCAATCAAAAGCTTACTAATCAAAAAGACAATTATATAGAATACAAAATCAGCCAGCTAAAGCAGAAGGTCTCAACTGACAACTCCTGACCTTTAAAGATGGTCAAGATTTCAGACTGATAGAGACAGTAAATTTTAATCAGTATCAATAAAAGAGGAAGGAAAAGGTATGACAAATCCATTGCTCACAAATGCCCCTGGAACCAAACATCTCCTTTTGGGTAACGAGGCCATAGTAAGAGGCGCCATTGAAGCAGGCGTCGGGTTTGTCAGCTGTTATCCCGGCACACCGTCGACCGAAGCCCCGGACACATTTTACAATTTATCCGAACAAGCTGACTACTATTTTGAATATTCAGTCAATGAAAAAGTAGCTATGGAAGTTGCAGGAGGCGCAGCCTTGGCCGGTGTCCCCTCTTTAGTAACCATGAAACATGTCGGGGTCAATGTAGCAGCTGATCCTTTGATGACTCTTGCCTATATCGGCACTCCGGGAGGATTGGTCATTTTAAGCGCTGATGATCCAGGCTGTCACTCAAGTCAGAATGAGCAGGACAATCGCTACTATGCCCGGCTGGCAGGTCTGCCCTGCTTTGAACCGGCCACAATCCAGGAAGCCAAGGACCTGATGAAAGAGGCCTTAGAGTCTTCAGCCAAGTGGCAACAGCCTGTCCTCCTGCGAACCACTACCCGAATAAACCATGTTCGAGGACCAGTCACCTTTGGCAACTTGGCCAAAACCAAAAATTTAGGACTCTTGGAAAAAGACCCCACCAGGTTTGTCCCCTTACCAGCCATAGCCAGGGTCAGACACCCCCAACTCCTGGAAAACCTGTCTTCCATCCAGAAGGAAGTCGAGACCTCATCCTGGAACAAGATTCAAGGTCAAAGCCCATACGGCATCATCGCTTCAGGCATTGCCAGGGCCTATCTTCATGATATACTTAAGGAATATAGCTTAAAAGACAAGGTCAAGGTCCTGGATCTCGGGATCACTTTCCCAGTGCCAACAAAGACTTTGACCTCTTTTCTTACCGACCTGGAAAAAGTCCTTATTTTGGAAGAGTCAGAACCCTTGATTGAAGACTATATACGGGTCTTGGCTCAAAGACAAGGGTTGACATTGGAGATCAAAGGTAAAGACGACAACTTAACCAGGCTAGGGGAATATTCTACCCAGTCGGTCAAAGACTCGGTCCACTCCTTACTCAATCTTCCTCTCCAGGATACAGGGCTTTGCCATCAAGAACAGGAATTACCCAAAAGACCTCCCAATCTCTGCGCCGGTTGCGGCCATCGAGCAGTATATTATGCCGCAAGAAAGGTGTTTGGCGATGAGGCTGTCTATGCAAGTGATATTGGCTGTTATACGCTTGGATTCCTGCCTCCTCTTAGAATGGCCGATTTCCTATTCTGTATGGGTTCTTCTATTTCTGGAGGCTCCGGTCTGGCTCGAGCAACCCAAAAAACGGTTATAGCTTACATAGGTGATTCAACATTTTTTCATTCAGGTCTTACCGGTTTGGTCAATGCCATACACAACCAACACGACATCCTGATCATTGTTTTGGACAACAAGACCACGGCCATGACCGGTCATCAACCTCATCCAGGGGTTGACGATACCCCCTTTGGCCCCAACCAGGCCAAGGTTGACATTGAACAGATCGTCCGCGGCTGTGGCGTCGAACATGTCAAAAAGATAAGACCACTTAACCATAAAAATACCATCCAGGCCATGGAGGAGTTCAAGAAACTAGCCGGTGTCAGAGTTATTATTGCCGAAGAACCTTGTGTCCTCTTTGCCAGAAGGACTCTGGGCAAGAAGAATGCCCAAGTGGCCTATGTGGCTGAAGATACCCCGGCGGTTAGAACATGTCTGGAAGAACTAGCCTGTCCGGCCTTTTATGTCCAAAACAACCAGATAGCTATTGATGAAGAGCAGTGTACCGGGTGCATGCTCTGTGTCCAAATATGCCCGGACATCAAGGCCAAAAAAAGGAGCTGATATGAAAAAGCTACGGATATTTCTAGCAGGTGTCGGTGGTCAAGGAACACTGACAGCCACCAACCTTTTAGCTCAAATAGCCCTTGATAAAGATATACCGGTTACATCAGGAGAGATCCATGGTATGGCCCAACGTGGGGGCATAGTTGAATCAACTTTGCTTCTGGGGGGATATCTTAGCCCAAAGATCTCCTATGGAGAGGCAGATATACTCCTTGGTTTTGAACCTATGGAGACACTGCGGGCATTACCATACCTCAAGCCACAGTCCCTTATTTTGAGCAACAACGAACCATTAATACCCATTGGGGTCAGTATGGGTAGGGAAAAATACCCAGGACTTGATTTCATCCAAGAAAGATGCAGCCAATGCACCGACAATTATGCCTTCTTGGCCTGCAAGAGCCTGGGACAAAAAGCCGGTACTGCCCAGGCCTCGAATATGGTCTTGCTGGGAGCACTATGTGCCTCTGAAATGGTCGAGTACAGTACTCAGGATCTCCAAGAGGCTGTTAAGAAATATCTGCCTAAAAAAATTGTTGATATCAATTTAAGGGCTATACAATTCGGACAAGATGCCCTTGACTTATAGATCATTCCCAATCAAACCTGAACGGGTCATCCGATGTCGGTTTTCCCAGAGAATTTCTACTTACACACATGCCCAAGCGGGTACAAGGAAGCATGAAAAAAGCGTGAACCGAGGACGGTAAACACTGAGCCGTAAGACGAAGAGGTTAAGAAATGATTCCTTAATTCGTATTAGTTTTGTCCTATGAAAAAGGGACTTTCTTTTGAACTTACGTTTTAAAGCCCAGAGTTTCTAATCTC
>CAYUNZ010000086.1:0-11475 GCA_964446205.1 uncultured Desulfohalobiaceae bacterium
GGCATTACCGGAGATGGTCTGGCCCTGGCCTATGAGCTGGGTGTGGCCCAAAGGGATATGGAGTTTGTCCAGTTTTTCCCGACCGCCATGGGCAGGCGAGGCAACAGAATACTTGTTTATGAAAGGCTGCTGGCCCAGGAAGGGGTTTTTTTGAGAAATAGACAAGGTCAGGATATCATTCAGAAAAATGGTTTTTCAGAGGCTACAAAGTTGACCAGGGATGACCTGGCCCAGCTTATCATGAAGGAGATCAAGGATGACCCTGAAGGCAAGCAGCAGATCTTAATCGACCTCGAGCTGTTGACTGAAAAAGCAGCCAATGAGCTGGGGCAATTGCTACCTCCTGCCTGGTGGGAGGGGCAGTATTATTTTGAGGTTGCCCCAACCGCCCATTTTTGCATGGGTGGGATCTCAACTGATCAATCGGGCCAGACCTCACAAAAAGGTCTCTTTGCTGTTGGAGAGGCAACCGGAGGGGCCCACGGTGCCAACCGCCTGGGCGGGAATGCACTGGCTGAGATATTTTCAATGGGTTCACTGGTTGGAGCAAGGGCTGCCGGACATGCAAGGACTGTTGGGCCGGATTCATTTGCTAAAGGGGATATAGACAGAGAAGTGGATCGATTGGAGGCTTTGTTTACTGATAAAGGTTTGCCGCCTCAAGAGCTGATCCATGAATTAAAGACGTTTATGTGGGACAAGGCCGGTATCATTAGAAGCAAGAGTCAGCTGGAAGAGGCCCTGAAGCGGCTTCGAGAATCCTGGCCTGAGGCGCAAATAAAGACTCCAAAAGATTTAAGAAGGCTGCTGGAATTTGACAATATGCGTCTTATATCAGAGATGGTTTGCCTGGCAGGGCTTGAAAGGACTGAAACTCGTGGGTCGCATTATCGGATCGACTGTCCTGAAGAGGACAATACCAATTGGCTGAAGAATATTTACTTGCGAAAGACAGGCTCTGGCATGGAGATGGAGACAAGGGATGCTTGTTTTTATAACTCTCTAAAATAGTTGCTTTTCATGTTTGAATTGGGTCTGATATAAATTTAACATAATCAGGCTAACTTATTGTATATATTATCTCTTATACTTAAAACTCTTAACTGATCAGTTGTAAACATTCAGGTCTTAAATGAGACCTCTTCCTCCTTAATTGACTCCAAGGCCCTGACCAATTGTTCTTTTCTTTGTTCACCTTCAAAAATTGGCAAAAGACTCTTGGCTGTAACCTCTGGGCTAAACCAGTCTTGGACAGACTCGAGGTTGTTCTCCAGTGCTTCTTGAAAGAAAAACCTGAAAAAAGACTCCAAGGTTTCACAGTTCGTAGCCTCCGAGGAGATTCCCTTCAAAAATTTGGGATCTAGAATTAATTGCTCGTAGGCCTGTTTGATCCGGGCGAACTTGTCAGGAAAATGTTCTGGAGGATACCGCCGAACTAGCCGAAGATAGGCCTGTCTGACCTGATCAATATCAGCATTTCTGTCAACTCGAAGAAGGGCATGTGCTTTTTCCAGCATATAAGAAATGTCCTTGTTACTTTTTTTTGGTTTGGGTCTTAATCTTTTGTTGACGAGGTGTATGATTTGACAGGTCATTAAGGGCATCCAAAAAATCATAGATTCTGGAGAGCTCAGGCCTGCTGGAATCTTCCTCCCAGGTTTCTAAGATATAGGCACCCAACTTGAAACATTTATAATCAATGACAGCGTCAACAACCTCATACCAATTGCAATTTTGATGAATATACTCTTTGATCTGATCAAATAATTGAGCAAGAAAAGAGGAGCCGTAAGGTGTTTTAGGCAGACCAATCAAGACAAAAAAGATGTTCCACAGGGATTTCAGGTCATCAGGCAAGTTCTGCCAAAAAGTTTCAGCTACCTTTTTGCCTCCTGGTAAGGAATTTTTGTTGTTAAGGGAAATCATATTGACCAGACAGAAATAGGGAAAATTTTCTTCAAGATAGGGGGCCAATTTTTTGAAAAAGGATATGTCACAGTTTTCCCAGGAAGCATCCCAGTTGCTTTCTTCCAAACGGACCTGGACAGTGTCTTGAACCATCCTGGTAATGACTTCTTCTGCTAACAGGGTTTTACCCTTTGGTTCAAGGTAAGTGAACCAGTCTTCAATAATATCCTCAAACATAGTCCAATCAAAGATATTGCTCACCAGCTCCTGAATATCCTGGGCAGCGGGCTTGAGAGTTGATGTTTGGTCCTTTTTGTCAGGCCATTTTTTAATAGAGGCACCAGTTTGTTTGAAAGATGCTAGAAGGAAAAGGATTGTTCTGTCCGGCAAAGGGTGTTGGAGGATATCTTTAAAAAAGAAGGTATGAAAATTGGCTGAGGGAAGAACATGGACTAGGTTGCTCAGAATTGCTTCCCAGATATTTAGGGGATAATTGTCATGCAAAAGTTGATCAGGCAACCATTGAGTCTGAAGATTTATTATATGCTGGATGACTGCAGTAGATCTTTCAAAGAGTGCTGTCCCGAGTTCTGAAGAACTAAAGGAGCTGAAAAGATAGAACGAGGGATTATTTACGAGTTTTGTCATTACCTGGATTATAGAAATTTGCACTGTCCGCAAGACAAATTGCTCCCGCCAGCACAATTGATTGTTTTTTAATAGCTCTTGGTTTGTTAAGTAGATGCCGAAGAATGGGTCCTCATTCCACGTTGTTTCGTCCACAGTTTTGAACCAGCTCTGGATAAGAGAAGAAGTACGGTCTGATTTAGCTAGAAGGGAAAGACCTTTCTTATGCATAGTGTATTCCAGATCTACAAGCCAATAAAGACCGAATCGCTGACTTCCGATATTGATAAAAAGACGACTCATGTCCTGAGTAAAGGGATGCTTGCTAAAGGAAAATTCTCTTTTGTAAAGATATTTGAGGACATTTGAAGGTTGGGATAGATTTTGAGTTTTGCTGGGAGAATATAACTTACGAATGAGTTCAGCCAGAATAAGACCGTCATGTAATGGTTTGGAGGAACTGCTTTTTGTTTCTACCAATCTATCTATCTGTTCGAGAGAATTTCTCCATGTGGTTATTGAGGTTAGGGAAGATGGGCTAAAGTTGTCTTGCAAAAGTTTTCTTGACTGGTGTACCCATTTGGCTAAATCAGAGTAAACTTTCTCGCCTTTTTTGGCCTTTTTTCTTTTACCTGTCAGATATTGGTCTAACCGCTGATCATTTTTTTGGAGATCATTCATGAGTGAATTTTTGAGCTTTAGAAAGGCAGGAGGAACGTTTTCTGGTAGATTAAAAAGTTCTGAGGTGATAGGTTTTCCTGAGAGATAGTTGCATAAGGCCTGAATATATTTAAATAAATCTTGATTTTCTTGATTTAGTTCCGGAGCCTGCTGCATTGTATTCAATAGCATATTTAAGGAGCTGATATCCTTGTCCTGAAAGAGGATCTGAACAATGAAATTATGGACTGCTTTATCCCAATTGAGTCCAGCCTGGGTTTGTGAGGCCCTGGACCAATGCCTGAGATACAGGGTTACAAACTCACCCCATTTCTTGGCAAACCAGTAACTAAGAAGTTTGCTTTCTAAACGTGAGCTGGTCTGTTTCTTTTTCTTTTTTGTGATTTTCTTTTTGGACTTGGCCATAGCTTAACCAGCTTCAAGGTTGGAGATCAAATTAATTTTAAATCAGTCATTATCTTCGGGGGCATCAGAGTCAAGCTCATCAAGGTAATCGACAAGTGAGTCTTCTGCCCTGTCCACCCAGTCCTCGTCGTCACTTCCCAAGGCCTGGGCATAATCCTGTATCAGTGTCTGCAGGTACTCCTTCTCGGTCCCCTCTGGCAAATCAGACTCTTTTTGCCTGGCCTTATGCAAAATATAGTTGGTAATCTGAACCTCAGACTGGGTTGTGTCTTCATTGGTCTCAGGAAGATCCTCTGGTTCATTTTCTTCTTCAGTATCCAAGTCGACCTGGATCTGATTCTTGAGCGATACATCCA
Organism: uncultured Desulfohalobiaceae bacterium; assembly: GCA_964446205.1. Lineage (GTDB taxonomy): Bacteria > Desulfobacterota > Desulfovibrionia > Desulfovibrionales > Desulfothermaceae > CAYUNZ01. The sequence continues at coordinate 3,978 of CAYUNZ010000086.1, forward strand.
AATCAACTTCACGTTTTCGACTGTAGCCTTTTTGTTCGGCTTTGACACGGATGATGCCATTCAAATCATATGAGAATTCTATAATAATCGGTGAATTGTCCGGAGATGGAGCCAGGGCTAGATCCATACTGCCAATAAGCGTATTTTCTTCAGGCTCAAAGCTCTCTCCTTGATAGACATTGACCAGTATCTTTTCTTGGCTTGGTGCAATAGTGAAGAATTCCTTGGCTCGTACTACCGGTATCTGAGTGTTTCTGGGGATAATCGGCACACATTCCTTTTTAAAGTTGGTCATGCCTACCAAGGCTTCGGTACTAAGGGTGTGCGCAGTAATATCCACAAGGATCTGGTCGACATGGCTGCCCAAGATGATTCCGCCCTGAATGGCCGCTCCTCTGGCTACACAAAGATCCGGGTCAATTGTTGGCATTCGGGCTGATCCAAAAAGATCTTCCAAAAGGGAAATAACTGCAGGAATGCGGGTACAGCCCCCCACAGGAATAACCCGATCAATATCTTTATAGTCTAACCCAGCTTCCTGAATCCCCTTTTGGACTTCTTTTCTTGTTGCTTGAAGATACTCGCTGATCATGTTCTCGAAATCAATCCGGTCAAGTTCCAGGTTCAAATGAAGGGTTTGTTCTGACGGATTGGGGAGAAATGACTCCTCAATAAAGGCGTGTGTCTTGGTAGAAAGTTCAATCTTGGCCTTTTCAGCGGCATCTTTGATTCTGGCCAGGGCAGGAGGGTGGTAATGCAGATCCTGATGATGTTCAGTTTTGATATGTTCCAGACACCAGTCCATGATCTTTTGGTCAAAGTCATCACCACCGAGGTGGACATTGCCAGTGCTGGCCAAGACCTCTGTTATCTCACCAACCCGGAGTACAGAGACATCAAATGTCCCACCTCCCAGGTCATAGACAAGAAGATTCTCTTCACCATTTTCTCTGGACTGGATCATATTGAGCTGGTCATAAAAAAGGGCAGCTGCTGTAGGTTCGTTAATGATCCGCTCTACATGTAGCCCAGCAAGCTGCCCTGCTTTAACAGTATCCCGGCGTTGAGCATCTGAAAAATATGCAGGCACAGTGATAACGACCCTTTTGATCTCTGTGCCCATAGAACGACCAGCTTCAGTGGCCAAGTATTTGAGGATGTGGCTGGATACCTCCTCTGGAGAGCACTCCAGGTTTTGCAGATGGTAAATATGGCCTGAGCCCATTTCCCGTTTTGCTGACTGAACAGTAACTTCAGGCGAAAGCATGGCCCTGTTTCTAGCACGTTGGCCAACAAGGATTTCATCCTCCTGAAAACTGACAACTGATGGCACGAGGTTTGAATTTTCTATAGGGATGATTTCAGTCTTGCCTTGCTCGAGCCGGGCAATTACAGAGTTGGTCGTACCAAGGTCTATACCATAGATTGTTTCTGACATTATTCGCATCCTTGTTGTGTTTCAGACTCTGTGGGCTGAGGGTTTTTGTTGACTACAACCACTGCTGTTTTGTGAAGTTGTCCGGATACGTAAAAGCCAGGTTGGACAACTTCCAAAACAATGCCTTCAGAATGTTCAGGGTCCCATCTTACCTGGCAAACTTGATGGAGGGAATCATCAAATTTTTGATGAAGACCAATAATCGGTTCGATCTCAAAATGATCTAACATCTTGAGAAAGCTGGACCAGATCGATTGCCAGGAATTTTCGTTCTTTGCCTGGGAGAGACCAAATAAAATAAAATCATGGGCAAAAGAGAGGATGGCTTCAATATCTGTACTGTTTTGCACTGAAAAACGAAGCAGTTTGTTCAGCTTGAAACTTAAATCTTCCTGCATGAAATCGAGAGTTTGACCTTGCCGACGTTCTCGTTTATGGAGCTTACGCAGGCTATCTTCTATGCGATCTAACTGTGTGGGGATCTCATTTTCTTCTCTTTCTGTCTCCATTGAGACAGAGGAGTGGTCAGCTTGACGAAAAATAGATTTGAGGTGTTTAAAGACAGACACAGGGCATGCTCCAAGCGACTTACAGTTTGTTTTCTGAATTGAATAAGTTTTGGAAACTACTTAACGATAATCTCTCTGTCAATTGACATGAAAAGATTTTAGCCCACGAAACACACGAAAAAACACGAAAAGAAGAATGAAAATTTATAAGAATAATTTTAGAAGGTGATCGGGAGCTTTTATGCTTCGTTGTGCCTGGAAAGGTATGATAGTTAACATGAAAAGAATTTGCTTATCTTATTGAGGTATTGAAATAAAAAATAGAACAACCACCCCTTAATCCCCTCCTTGAGAAGGAGGGGACTTTTAACCGTCTGATCTGGCTGAATGTCTATGATGACGATCAGCTCGATAAGCTGAACGGTTTCAGATGAAAACTGTGTAGATACCCCCGGTCATCTTAATTCCCCTCCTTGAGAAGGAGGGGACTTTTAACCGTCTGATCTGGCTGAATGTCTATGATGACGATCAGCTCGATAAGCTGAACGGTTTCAGATGAAAACTGTGTAGATACCCCCGGTCATCTTAATTCCCCTCCTTGGCAAGGAGGGGCAGGGGTGGTTGGGATGGTGACTCTGAAACCTTATTTTTTTTTCAGAACGTTATAGCCCCACGGTGTCAAGCGTGTGCGATGCCCTCCTTTTTAACGTCTTCTTTCATGCTTAGTTGTGCCCGCCATAGCACGGGGGTTAACAAAAAGCCATGTATAAATGAGCCCATCCACAATAACTTCAGATAGTTTCGGATTGCAGATTATCCCCGTATGTTAACTGTTAGTGGCAATATTGATTTTTGGCCACATTCCTGTCGATCACTTCCAGCAACTCATCCTTGTCTACAGGCTTGGGAATATAGTCATCCATGCCTGCCTCTAGAAATTTCTCCCTGTCTCCAGTCATGGCATAGGCTGTTAAAGCAATAATGGGAATATTTCTAAATCCGGCCTTGGAGGAACGAATCTGTTTGGTTGTCTCAACTCCGTCCAAAACCAACATTTGCACATCCATCAAGATACAGTCAAACTCACCTCTGGTAAGCTCATAAAGGGCCTTTTGTCCGTCTTCAACAACAGAGACAATGTATCCAAATTTTTCCAGCAAGCCTTTGATATGTCTTTGGGTCATTTGATCATCATCAACCAATAAAAGATGTGAGACTTGTGCTTCAAAATCTCTTGTTTGATTTGGATTATCCACTGAGCTTTGCTTCAAGGATCTTGAAATCCTAAAAGGTAGGCTTACATAAACTTCAGTCCCTTCACTTTCTTGACTACATATAGCAATATTGCCCTGCATAAGATTGACCAAGCGTTTGACCAAAGGAAGGCCTAGTCCGGCACCTTCATATTTTCTGGCATAAGGCGAATCGGAATCGTTAACTTGAGTAAAGGTCTCAAAGACTTGCTCAAGCTTATCCTCTGAAATACCTTTGCCTGTGTCTTTTACAGTGAATAGAACTCGACATTGCCCAAGATGTAAACCAGGTATGAAAAAAGCGTCAATATCTACTTTCCCTTGATTAGTGTATTTGGAGGCATTACCTGTCAAATTGAACAGGATTTGAGTTAACCGGCTGTTATCACCGATCAATTTATTGGGTATCCTTTCGTCAATCGATATATTTAAAATATTTTTATTGGTTGTGGCAACATGGGTAAAGATATCTTTTATTGATTGGATTATCTCATTTAATTGGAACTCTTCCTCTATTATGTCCAGCTTTTTTGCCTCAATCTTGGAGAGGTCCAATATATCGCTCAACAATCTTTGCAAGCGCTTTGAAGAATTATTGGCCAATTCGACATACTCTTTTTGTTCTTGATCAAGCTCTGTAGTCTGCATAAGTTGAAGCATGCCCTGGATACCATTAAATGGAGTCCTGATCTCATGGCTCATGTTGGCCAAGAATTCGGATTTGGCTCGATTGGAGGCTTCAGCATCTTCTTTGGCCTGTTGCAAAGCCTGCTGATTATGCTTCTGCTCGGTCACATCCCTTACATTTTCCAGAACAAACTCCACTTGGCCGTTTTTGTTAAATATAGGAGTAACGCTAATCTCTTTATAACTATTGTCTATGGGGTTTTGGTCCTCATACCATCTGAGTTTACCGTCCTGAAAGGTCTTGGCTGGAGGACAGTACTCACAAGGAGAGGAAAAATTTTTCATGACCTGATAACAATAAGGCCTTTTGCTGCGTTTTTCTTTCGGAACCCACCCATGATCCCTCCAATTACTTAAGACAATGCGATGATTATTATCAATAACCATAAGCAAACTATCAACTGCATTTAATGTGCTGTTCAGAATGCCTTGATATTCGTCTCGTTTGGCTTCGGCTTCCAGGCGTTCCTGCTCAGATTGCATATTGTAAAGGGCAAAGCTTATATCCCCTGCAAGCTCACGAAATAGACTTTGTTCTTGCTTGTCTTTGATAAACTTTTTGGGAATAGAGGCTGAAAGCAATCCGTAAACTTCTCCGTGGTAATTCAGAGCTATTGTATAAGCACCTCGATCTTCGTAGTGCTTTGACAAAGGGCAATCCAAACATTCATCTTTTGGGTTCTCTATAACAATAAGATCTTTTGTTTGAAGGGTTTTATTTGCACATGTTGTCAGTGCTCCTTTTTGGAGCAGTTCCTCCATACCGGAGGACTCTTTGTCTAGGCCGGACTCTGCATAAGACAAGCATTCCTCTTGCTTATCTATTAAGACAATCCAGGCATTATAGAGCCCGCTGGTTTCGGTTAAAATCATACAGGCTTTTTGAATAAGCTGATCTCGGTCTTTTTCCTGAGTAATCAACTGATTGACATTACGAATTGCCGAGAGCACTCTGTTGAGATGATCAAGCCTCTCATTGATAATTTTTCTCACCCTTGTATAGTGAGCTACAATTATTGCTCCAACAAGAGATACTAGGATAAAAAGGAGACGCATGAATGCCTCATGTAAGCCCACATCCAGAAAAGCCTCTTCCCAGAAGGTCTTCATCTCAGTATTAAAGATCAAAACTCCTGCTAAGGCATCAACAAACCATAAAAATAGTCCAGCCAATAGGGCTGAGGCAAAGATAACATTAGTATCTTTCTGAGCATTGCGTGGGGAGAGTCCGAAAAATTTCCTGACCGGACTCAGACTCAACAAAGTATAGGCTAGTAATAGCAAGATATAGGCAGTTATAGTGTGCTTTAAAGCAACTGTATTGACCCAGGTAAGTGGGACATGATTCCAGGTTATATCTGGATTCCAAGGCGGAGGATTAAATGAAACAAGCCAAGGAAAGATAGTATAGAACCCTAGCTCAATCAGAGTACGAAAGGGGATTTCCAAAACAAAACAGGATTTATACCAAGGATGGCCTTCACTTCGCTGTTTTGTCCACCATCCGTGCCAGACAATCCACAAGGTAAAGACAGGCACAGCATAGAGAAAACCCCATCCGTCAGAGGTCCAAAGCCACCACATGGATTGGCATCCTCCGGCCAAAGCGGATAAGAGTCCATAAGCCCATCCCCAGGCCAGGGCTATAAGCAAGGGAAAGAGCAAGCCGCCTAGGAAACTGATCTTAAGAGTGGAGCTTGCAAAAAGGGTTAGGTCGAAAAAATTGAGCCAAAAACCGAACAAACCAAAGAGAATGGACAGGATAATTCGATAGGATCTGGTTTCAATAAGCTTCAAATTGGTCTCGCAATTTTAATTTTTATTGAGATAAAACTAGCTTTTGTCAAAATATAAGCCCAATGTCAATGTCAACAGATAATGTAATATTCATTATTTGACCTTCATACTAACACTCATGCCTTTTCAGGCACAACCAAGCATGAAAAGTATGAATTGTAATACAATGTAATTGTTAATTTTTTGATTCTTATTTCTTCGGTTCACGGTCAACGGTTCACGGTCGACGTTCTTTTCATACTAAACTTATTACACTGATGTGTATGCAAACAAGCTATAGATTTGGTTTGTCAAGGTTAAGAAGTGCTAAGATCCAGGGGGGGGTGTTATCCAACTTTGAGATGAAATTGGGGGGAAGCGGTTAGCCTTTAAGTGCTAACCGCTCAAGTTATTTTAGATAATTGTTGTTTCCGGATGTGGATAGGAATCCAGATTTTCCTTGACCATCCGGCCGAGCCAGTCAATGACCTTACCCAGATGCTGCATGTTGGCCATGCCCATCTGGTCTTCCAGGACCTCTTTTTTGTCAAAGCCCATGCCCATGTTCCAGTAGGTCGAGCCAGGCACGATCATCTGGGACATCAAGAACATATGATTGATGGTGTCAAAGACGTGGGTAGACCCGGCCCGGCGGACAGCGACTACAGCCGCCCCTATTTTGCCCCGAAAAGGCACCCCGTTGGCCTGGCAGACCAGGCCGGACCGGTCCAGGACGGCCTTGAGCTCGGCAGTGACATCGGTGAAATAGGTCGGTGAACCGAGAATAATGGCCTCAGCCAGGAGCATCTTGTCCATTATTTGGTTGAACATGTCCGAGTTGACCGAGCAGTGATTGTCCCGGTTCTCAAAGCACTGAAAGCATGCCCTGCAGCCTTGAATTTCCTGACCACCCACCTGGACCATCTCGGTCTGCCAGCCAGATGTATCCAGTGGCTTCAGGACCTCCTGCAGCAGGCAAAAGGTATTGCCGTCTTTGTGTGGACTTCCGTTTATAGCCAATGCGTACATAAGACCTCCCTTTAATTTTCCTTAACGTTTGCAATGTAGAATATTACATTATACATTATTCCCAAGCTGTAAAGATCCAAAGCCAGTTGCTTATAATAAATTGATCTTGGAAAGGGGAAACCTGAATGTTTATTTGCAGTTTTTGTTTGACGGTTGAATTATAGGCCTATCCGGGATAGTTTATACATATTTAACCTAAATAGATAAGCTTTGGAGGATCAATAAACCTGGAGGTAATAAACCATGAAGAAGATTCAGGGCAACCTGATCGAGATGGCCAAGGACGGTCAGTTTGATGTCATCTTGCATGGCTGCAACTGTATGTGCGAGATGGGGGCCGGAATTGCCAAGGCCATCAGGGACAATTTCCCCGAGGCCTATCAGGCGGACCTAGATACCAAGTCCGGGGACAAAAACAAGCTGGGCACCTGCAGCTATGCCACCTGCAGAGTGAACGATCACCAGCTGGTCGTAGTCAACGCCTATACCCAGTACGACTACAAGCAGCAGAGAAAGGACGAGGTCCTGGTCGACTATGAGTCGGTCCGCTCCTGCATGCGCTGGATCAAGCAGAACTACTCTGGCTCGAGGATAGGCCTGCCCAGGATCGGGGCCGGGCTGGCCGGCGGGGACTGGGATCGGATCAGCCGGATAATAGATGATGAGCTGGGCGACGAGGATGTGACCCTGGTCGAGCTGTAGGGATCAAGGCCCAAGCCTTGAGTTTTAAATTGTATAATTGTTTTTTAAGTAGTTCCCATCCGGAAATTTTTGATTTCCGGATATGGAAATAACAAGTTTTCAAT
>CAYUNZ010000087.1:0-11445 GCA_964446205.1 uncultured Desulfohalobiaceae bacterium
GCAAAGAATTGCCCTTTTTCAAAATATCAAATTTGTAACACGGCTAAACTGTTACCAATCCTGCAAGGTGTAAAACATGGATCTTGGTGCCAGCTACCTAGGACAAAACAATTGTCAATTCAAAGTCTGGGCTCCCTTTGCCCAAAATATCGACTTAAAACTCACCTATCCGGAAGAAAAGGTCTTGCCTATGGAACAGGACAGTCAGGGCTATTGGACAAAAGCCTTGGACTGTATCCATCATGAGACGGAATATTTATATCTTCTGAACCATGCCACTGAAAGACCTGATCCGGCTTCACATTTCCAGCCCAACGGAGTCCATGCTCCTTCCAGGGTTGTTGATCACAGCGAGTTTTCCTGGACGGACCGGCATTGGCGAACCAGACTTCTATCCAATATGGTCATCTATGAGCTCCATACCGGGACCTTCACCAGTGAAGGGACCTTTGAGACCATTATCCCCCGCCTTGATGATCTCCGGGCAATGGGCATCACCAGCCTGAACCTCATGCCGGTGTCCCAATTCCCAGGCACCAGGAACTGGGGCTATGACGGTGTCTTCCCCTATGCTGTCCAAAACTCATACGGTGGTCCCTTTGGCCTCAAAAGACTTGTCAATGCCTGCCACAACCTCGACATAGACGTTTTTCTGGATGTGGTTTACAATCACCTTGGTCCGGAAGGTAATTACCTCAATGACTTTGGTCCGTACTTCAACAAGAACTACCAGACCCCCTGGGGTCCGGCCCTTAACTTTGACGGAGCATACAGCGACCATGTCCGACGCTTTTTCCTTGACAATGCCCTTTACTGGGTCAAAAACTTTCATATCGACGGCTTTCGTCTCGACGCCGTTCACGGCATACTGGACATGAGCGCCGAGCCCTTTCTCCGGGAACTGGCCATACTTTTGGATAAGGCCAGTCAGATCCGGGGGAAGACCATTTACCTGATTTCAGAAAGCGATTTGAACGACGTCAAAATTATTCAACCACTAGAAAGTCGAGACTATGGTCACCATGCCCAGTGGACCGACGATTTCCATCACTCCCTGCACGCCCTTCTTACCCGGGAAAAGGCGGGATACTACCAAGACTTCGGCCGGGTGACGGACCTGGCCCGGAGCCTGGAACAGGGCTTTGTCTATAGCGGACAGTACTCCCATTTCCGAAAACGCAAGTTCGGTAGTTCTTCCAGACATCTCCCCGGCTGGCAACATATCGTCTATGCCCAAAACCACGACCAGGTCGGCAACCGGAAACTCGGAGAGCGCCTTTCCTCCCTGGTCTCCTTTGAAGCCCTGAAACTGGCAGCCGGTGTTGTCTTCACCTCCCCATTCGTCCCTTTGATCTTTATGGGAGAAGAATACGGGGATAAGACCGCCTTTCTCTATTTTGTCGATCACGGCGATCCCGATCTGGTCCAGGCAGTCCGGGAGGGACGCAAAAAAGAATTCCAGGCCTTTGACTGGCACGGCCATCTACCTGATCCCAAGGCCAAGGAGACTTTTACCAATAGCCAACTCAACTGGCATCTGAGGGATCAGGGACAAAACAAGCTCCTACTTGATTTTTACAAGCAACTCATCTTTCTGAGGCAATACACCCCTGCTCTGCGAATTTTGTCCAAAGAGTCACTGCATACAGAGGTCAGGGAAAGAGAAAAGACCCTCTTGCTCCATCGGCGAGGACTTGATTCAGAAATCTTCACTCTGATGAACTTTGACAACCAAGAGGCCCAAATATCTCCGGACAAACTTACCGGCCAGTGGCAAATACTCCTTGATTCCGCCAGTAATCAATGGCATGGTCCTGGCTCCCTTGTTCCAGAGACCTTCTCTACCGGTCAAATCTGCAGACTGCCGCCACAAAGTATCTGCATTTACTCCAAAGAAAAAAGGGAATCCAAATGACAGACCATTATATCTGCGTTCACGGCCACTTTTATCAACCTCCCCGGGAAAACCCATGGCTGGAAGAAGTCGAGCTCCAGGAATCGGCTCATCCCTTTCATGACTGGAATGAACGAATCTGTGCCGAATGTTACGCCCCCAACACGGCCTCAAGGATTTTGGACCAGGAAGGCCGGATCATAGATATTGTCAACAACTATTCCAAGATCAGCTTCAATTTCGGCCCGACCCTTTTGTCCTGGATGGAGAGCCACCAGCCTGACATCTATCAGGAGATCTTGAGAGCCGATCAGCTGAGCCAGGAACAATTTTCCGGGCACGGTTCCGCCCTGGCCCAGGTTTACAATCACATGATCATGCCTCTGGCCAGCAAAGAGGACAAAAGGACCCAGGTCATCTGGGGGATCAAAGACTTTCAGCATCGCTTCAGGCGTTTCCCGGAAGGCATGTGGCTGCCTGAAACAGCCGTTGACAGTGAAACCTTGGAGATCCTGGCTGAACAGGGCATTGTCTTTACCATCCTGGCCCCTTCTCAGGCCAAGAGGACTCGTTTGTTGGGGGAAGAAGAATGGCAAGACGTCAACGGCGGGAAAATCGACCCAACAAGGCCTTATCTTTGTCGCCTTGACTCAGGCAAATCGATCAACTTGTTCTTCTATGATGGACCTATCTCCCAGGACATAGCCTTTGGCGGGCTTTTGCAAAGCGGCGAGGATTTAGCTGATAGATTTAGTAACGCTTACTCCGAAGAACGAACCTGGCCACAAATTGTCCACGTTGCCACTGATGGAGAAACCTATGGTCACCATCACCGTCAAGGTGATATGGCTCTGGCTTATGGCCTATATCACATAGAGAAGCACGACATTGCTTGTATTACTATCTATGGAGAGTATCTGGAAAAACACCCTCCAATCTGGGAAGTGGAGATCGTGGAACCTAGTTCCTGGAGCTGCTTCCATGGTGTTGACAGGTGGCGCAACAATTGTGGTTGCAACAGCGGCATGAATCCCGGATGGACCCAAGCCTGGCGAAAACCCCTTAGGCAAGCAATGGATACAGTCCGGCAGACAATCAACCCCCTTTTTGAAGAAAAAGCCGGACAATACTTTCAAAATCCCTGGTCCTTGAGAGACAATTATATCGATGTCCTCCTGAACCGCTGTCATGACCATGTTGAGACTTTTCTGTCCTCTTTTGCCACCCGGAAGTTTTCCCCAGAGGAAAAGGTGGAGATCCTCAAGCTCTTGGAGATGGAGCGCCACTCCATGTTGATGTACACCAGCTGCGGTTGGTTCTTTGATGAGATCTCGGGCATAGAGACCACCCAGGTCATGCGTTATGCCGCCAGGTGCATCCAACTGGCTGAAGACCTCTTTGATATCTGCCTGGAGGATGAATTTGTCAAACACCTGGAACAGGCCCCCAGCAATATCAAGAAATTCAAAGACGGCAAAAAGGTTTATCACGAGCTTGTCAAACCAGCCAGCCTGGACTTTCCATTTGTCGGCAGTCATTATGCTTTGTCCTCACTTTTTGAGGAAAAGTTGGAGAACATCCGGATTTATTGTTATACTGTCGACAATGAAATCTATGAACAATACGAAACAGGCAACCTGAAGCTGGTCATCGGTCGAACAAGGATTGTCTCTGAGATCACATGGGATCAGAGCCTGCTCAGTTTTGCCGCCGCTTATCTGGGCGGGCACAATGCCAATTGCGGCATTCGGGAGTATATGAACACCAAGGCCTTTGAAGACATGCAGCAGGATATAACCGCGGTCTTTTCCCATGGTGATATTCCGGAACTCATTCGGGTCATGGACAAGCACTTCGAGACCCATAACTATACCCTTTGGCATCTCTTCAAGGACGAGCAGCAAAAGGTGATCAATGAAATCATCCAATCGGATGTGGAAGAGATCGAAACACTCTTTCGTCAAATTCTGGAACACCAACATACCTTCATGAACTTTTTGACCGAACTGCACGCCCCAATGCCGAGAACACTGGCAGTAACGGCCGAAACAATTGTCAATACCGATATCTGCCGTGTCTTCGAGACCCTTCCCCTTGACGCCTCTACCTTGGAACGCCTCCTCAATGAGGCCAGAAAATGGGATATCCCCTTGCACTCTACAGAGATCGGGTACAAAGCCGGTTGGTGTATTATCTCCCTTATGGAAGATCTGGAAAAAGAACCTGAAAACACAGAGATCCTGGAACAGATAGAACAGTGCCTTGAACTACTTCAACCCTTTGATCTTCATTTAAATCTATGGAAGGCCCAAAATATCATGTTCTCCTTGTCCAAATCCCACTACCCATCTATATCTGAAAAGGCTGATCAAGGAGATGCAACGTGTTGTAAGTGGTTAGAAAACTTCCGAAAGTTGGCTGAACACCTGCACGTCTATGTTGCTTGATCCAATAATACCCCAAATCCATGTTTATTCAAATTTATAGCCAATAGATTTAGATAATAATGCATAGACCACAATCTACCTACCGTCTCCAGTTCTCGGGTGAATTCGGTTTCCAGCAAGCCAACCAGATCCTTGAATATCTCTATGATCTAGGCATATCCGATATCTACGCCTCTCCTATATTCAAAGCCCGACCCGGCAGCAACCATGGTTATGACATTGTTGATTTTCGAGAGATCAATCCTGAACTGGGCACATGGTTTGACTTTCAATCCCTGCAAGATAAGCGCAAATTTTTGAATATGGGCTGGCTGCAGGATATTGTCCCCAACCATATGGCCTATTCCTATGACAACCCCTTTATCTACGATGTCTTAGAAAAAGGTCAGCAATCTAAATATAAGAGCTTCTTTGATATAGATTGGGGTCACCCTTCTCCCAACCTGGATCGCAAGCTAATAGCCCCTTTTTTGGGTCATTTTTATGGTCAAGCCTTAAATCATGGGGACCTGGGGATTGTTTTTGACCAGGGGGTTTTTGTCGTCAAATATTTTGACCTCAAGTTCCCTTTGAACTTAAGGTCATACCCGAAAATACTCAGCCACGATCTTAAACAACTAGAGATGTCCTTTGACAAAGAGGAGCCACTTTTTGAACAGCTTGAAGCTATCCTAAACAGAATCTCGACCAGCTCTACTTTGCCTTTGCCTAAAACAGAGGATCTGTCTAGGCAGATCCAGGCAATTCTTTTGTCCCTTTGGCAAAATGAAGAAAGCTTCAGGTCATGGATTGAAACAAGGCTCAAATCGATAAATAATGATTGTCTCAATATACAACCTGTCTCCCTGGACTACCTGCTAAAAGACCAATACTACCAGCTCTCTTTTTGGCAAACTGCCGGTCAGGAAATCAATTACCGTCGTTTTTTTAATATCAATGACCTTATCTGCCTGAAAGTGGAGGATAAAGACGTTTTTGAAATCAGTCATTCCTTTATTCTGGATCTCTATAATCATGGTTACTTATCCGGTCTACGTATCGATCATCTCGACGGTCTTTATCAACCCGGGCTTTATCTGGAACAACTTCGGCAAAATGCCCCTAAGGCCTTTATAGTGGTAGAAAAGATCCTTGGTCTTGATGAATCCTTGAATTTCAACTGGCCGATTCAAGGTACAACCGGTTATGACTTCCTCAATCACGTCAATCTGGTCTTTTGCTGCCAAGACAATGAACAGCGATTTAATGAGATCACCCAAGAGCTAACCGATTTCAACCATCTTTCACCAGAAGAGCACCTAAATCAACAAAAGGCCAAGGTCCTTGACCAGGAACTGCTCTCAGAGATCGATAATCTAGCCCGCCTTATCCGGTCCTGTCTTAGCAAAGCCAAAAACGGCCGTGATATTTCAATGAGAATAGTCCAAGAGATTGTCCGTCTTGTCTTTATTTTTTTCCCTGTCTATAGGACCTATATTGATTCAATGCCCCCGCCGGAATCTGAACTGACTATCTTGAAACAGACCTTTAAGAGGGTTATCGACTACAAGCCAGATCTGACCTGGCCTGTAGAATGCCTGGAAAAACATCTTACCTGTCAGAAAACGTGCCTTGGCGAAAGATTAAAGGAACAATGGCTTGTTTGTCTCTTGCGCTTACAGCAACTGACAGGTCCAATCATGGCCAAAGGTTTTGAAGATACCTTTTTGTTTAGCTTCCCCCGTTTGATTTCCCTGAATGAGGTTGGGAGTAACCCGCCGCGCTTTGGACATAGCCTAAAATCATTCCACAATTTTATGTCCGAGAAGACGCTTAACCGTCCTGACAGTCTGAGCACCTTGTCCACCCATGACACAAAATATGGAGAGGATCTCCGGGCTAGAATAAATGTCCTGTCCGAAATACCTGAAGAATGGCGGGAAATGGTCCTAAAATGGCGTAGATTCAACAAGGCCTACAAGCATACTTTGCAAGACCAAATCGCACCATCCAAGACAGATGAATATATTCTCTACCAGATTCTGCTTGGGGTTTTCCCATTTTTTTTGGAAAATAGACAAGAATTGCTGTCAAGGCTTCATGAATACACCCAAAAAGCCATTAGGGAAGCCAAAACGAATTCTGACTGGCAGAAACCGAATGTGAACTATGAACAGTCTGTCTGTTCCTTTCTATCCAACATTCTTGAACCCTCAAACAATCAATTCCTTTCCAGTTTTATTGCTTTTCAAAGGAAAATAGCCTTTTACGGGTGTTTAAATTCCTTGGCCCAGAACCTAATCCGTCTGACAGCCCCAGGGGTACCAGACATGTATCAAGGTACAGAGATGTGGGCCTTTCATCTGGTTGATCCAGACAACAGACGTCTAGTCGACTTCCAGTATCGTCAAGGATGCCTGGATTACCTCAAAGAGAAAAAGGATACCCCTGAATTCCTGCCTGAGCTCCTGAACTCCTACTACAATGGATATATCAAGCTATACCAGACCTGGCAGACTCTGCAGACAAGACAAAAGGAGATTGACCTTTTTCAGAAAGGTCACTATATTCCTCTAGCCATTAAAGGTCCTTATAAAAACCATATTATCGCCTTTACTCGAAGTTCAAGGAATAAATCAGCTATTATTGTTGCACCTCGTTTTTCAGCCCAGCTGACAAAGCCAGAAATATTCCCTCTTGGCAGGGAAATTTGGCAAGATACATCCCTGATCATAGACAAAAATATGCCCCAAGATTGGGATGATGTCTTTAGCCATAAGTCCGTCCAAATTCAAAACAATCAGCTACATGTAGGTGATGCCCTAAAATATTTCCCTACAGCCTTGCTGATATCAAAGTAACGGTCTAAATATGTTTACTGTACACCGTGAACCGTCGACCGAAGAATCAAGAACTATAACTTTTCAATTTCTTAGGGTGAACGGTCTACTTAATAGGTATAAGTCGGGACAGTCATGAAGACGCGCGGCAGCGGGCTTTTACTCCACATTACCTCCCTTCCTTCCGATTTTGGCATCGGTGACCTCGGTCCAAAGGCCTATGAATTTGTTGATTTTCTTGCCCAGGCCAGGCAAAGGTTCTGGCAAATCCTGCCCTTGAACCCGGTCAGCAAATATGCTGATTATTCACCATACAGCAGTGTCTCGGCCTTTGCCGGCAACCCTTTGTTGATCAGCCCTGAGGCCCTTAGCTCTCAGGACCTGCTGACAGAAAAAGACATCTCAGGCCTCAGGCACCCTTTAGATGACAGAATAGATTTTGACCGGGTCTTAGAAGTCAAATATCATCTTTTTAAAAAGGCCTACAAAAATTTCCTCCAATCAGAGAATCAGCTGGAATTTCATCAGTTTTGCCGCCAAAATGCCGTATGGCTCGATGACTATGCCTTGTTCCAGGCCCTGAAAGATGATTATGGAGAACAGATTTGCTGGAGCGAATGGCCGGAACCGCTCAGAAAGAGGGAGACGCAGGCACTCAATAAATCTCAGTCCCGTTTGTCCTTTGAGATAAGTTTCAATAAATTCCTTCAGTTTATCTTTTACCGGCAATGGATGGATCTCAAGAGATACTGCAACCAAAAACACGTTCAAATTATTGGTGATCTTCCTATATATGTCAGTTACGACAGTGTTGATGTCTGGTCAAACAGCCAGTTTTTCAAGCTCGATTCCCGGGGAAGGACCAAGGTAGTCGCCGGGGTCCCTCCTGATTATTTCAGTGATACCGGACAGCTTTGGGGAAATCCTGTCTATGATTGGCAGGCCCTGGAAGAAAACAATTTTTCCTGGTGGATCCAGAGGATGGCTCACAACTTTAACATCTTTGACCTGATTCGTATCGACCATTTCAGAGGCTTTTCGGCTTTTTGGGAGGTCCCTGCTCAGGAAGAAACAGCTGTAAACGGTTGGTGGGTAAATGCCCCTGTCTACAAATTCTTGAGATCTCTTGAGCATCGCTTCCCTTTTTTACCGATAATCGCCGAGGACCTGGGTGAGATTACAGCCGATGTCAGGGAAGTCATCTCTGACTTTGATATCCCTAACATGAAAGTCCTTATCTTTGCCTTTGACCATGACGATCCCTATCATCCATTTCTGCCCCATACCTTTAAGGCAAATAGTGTCGTCTACACCGGGACCCATGATACCAACACGGTCAGGGGATGGTTTGAGCAGGAGGCCAGCCCGGAAGCAGTCCGGCGACTTTTTCGTTATCTGGGTAGAAAAATCGAGCCTGATCAGGTACCGTGGGAACTAATGCGCCTGGGGATGATGTCTGTGGCCAATTATGCCATTACTCCTATCCAGGATGTACTGGGACTGCCGGCCTCTGCAAGGATGAATCTACCGAGCACAGCCTCCGGTAACTGGCGTTGGAGGATCAGTTTGGAATACCCAGGCAGGTCGCTGGTAAGGCAATTGGCCAATATGACCAGATGTTACGGGAGAAGCGATTGAATATCCTAAACTCGTAAAAAATATTGGCTATACTGATATTTATACTATAATTATTGACCAAGGAGGCATTAATGAGCAGCAAAGACATCGGACCCAGAATCAAAAAGTTGCGGGAGCTCAAAGAGGTAAGCTTGGAAGAACTTTCTTCCAGGACCAATCTGGACACCGATTTCCTGGAAGCCCTGGAAGAAGAGAATATAACCCCCTCTCTAGGTCCTTTGCTCAAGATTTCAAGGGCCTTGGCCACTCGTCTTGGGACCTTTATTGATGACAACGTCAGTAAAGACCCTTTAATAGTCAAGCAAGAGGAAAGGCAAGAGGAACTTAGCCTGTTAAAAGGTAAAGACAAACCCGTTTCCCTGCGTTTCTTTTCCCTGGGCAAAGGCAAGAATGACCGCCATATGGAACCTTTTTACGTTCAGGTCCTGCCGGAATCAGCCAAAGACAAAAATCTTTCCTCTCATGAGGGAGAAGAATTCATAGTTGTCATTTCCGGAGAAATCGAGGTCATCTATGGTCAGGAAACTTACAGGCTAAAGACCGGAGACAGCATATACTATAATTCCATTGTTCCCCATTATGTCTCAAGTTTGGGTAATGAGCCGGCCGAAATTTACGCCATTCTTTATTTTCCTGAATAAAATAGCCAAATGACGATCAGACACATATCCGAGAAGGGGGAGACATGAACAGACCAAATTTAAGGGAGATCACACTTGGTCAAATGCTTGACGAATCCATTGCAGCCCATCCGGACAATGATGCCGTTGTCTATGTGGACAGGGACTATCGATTGACCTATAAGGAATTCGGCAATGTTGTCGACCAATTAGCCAAAGGACTCATGGCCCTGGGTGTGGAAAAAGGAGAAAAAGTAGCCATTTGGGCCACAAATGTACCCCATTGGGTGGCCCTACAATTTGCCACGGCCAAGATCGGGGCTATCTTATTGACTGTCAACACCAATTACAAGAAGGCGGAACTTGAATATATCCTCAGGCAATCCGACAGTGAAAACATCTTTATCATTGACGGTTTCAGGGACACCGACTATGTCCAGATACTCTACGAACTGGTTCCAGAGCTGAAAACCCAACCCAGAGGCTACCTCAGGAACGAAAAATTCCCTTACCTAAAAAGGGTCTTCTTTTTGGGCCAGGAAAAACACCGTGGTATGTACTCCATCCCCGAACTTGTTGGCCTGGGACATCTTGTTTCAGATACAGAATACCTGAATCGACAGAAATCACTCGATGCCCATGATGTGGTCAATATGCAATATACATCCGGGACGACCGGATTTCCAAAAGGGGTCATGCTGACCCATAACAACATCGGCAATAACGGATTCTGGATAGGCGAACACCAAATTCTAAGGGCCAATGACAGGGTCTGTCTTACCGTCCCGCTATTCCATTGTTTCGGATGCGTCCTTGGAGTCCTGGCAGCTATTAGCCATGCCAGCACCCTGGTCATCCTGGAAGAATTCAGCCCGCTCATGGCCATGACCTCGGTCGAGGCCGAGCAATGCACCTCCCTGTACGGGGTACCGACAATGTTTATTGCCGTCTTGGAGCACAGTCTATTCTCAAAATTTGACTTCAGCTCCCTGAGAACCGGGATTATGGCCGGTTCACCTTGCCCAATCAAGGTCATGCGCCAGGTTATTGAGCAGATGAATATGAAAGAGGTGACCATCTGTTACGGACTGACCGAAGGCTCACCGGTCATAACCCAAACCCGGACAGACGATGATATCCAAAAAAAAGTAGAGACCGTAGGCAAGGCCATGCCGGAAATCGAAGTCAAGATCATCGACCCGGAGACAAGTGAGGAACTCCCTGCCGGAGTCCCGGGAGAAGTCTGCTGCCGTGGCTACAATGTCATGAAGGGATACTACAAGATGGAAGAGGCCACCAGACAAACCATTGACCAGGAAGGCTGGCTATACTCAGGTGATATCGGGATTATGGACGAAGAGGGCTATCTAAGCATTACCGGACGACTGAAAGACATGATTATCCGGGGAGGTGAAAACATTTATCCCCGGGAGATTGAGGAATTTTTATACACTATGGATGGTATTTATGATGTCCAGGTTGTAGGGGTGCCGAGCGAGAAATACGGCGAAGAAGTCGGGGCCTTTATCATCCTCAAGAACGGATATGAGTATTCACCTGAAGACATCCAGGACTTTTGCCGGGGACAGATCGCCAGGTACAAGATACCCAGGCACATTTTCTTTGTCACCGAATATCCCATGACCGCCAGCGGAAAGATCCAGAAATACAAACTGCGACAGACTGCTGCTCAAGAGAGCCGGGTAAATACAGGCTAAGCCAATTTAGACCACAATCAGCAACAATCGAGGGCGACTACCGGTCGCCCCTTGTCAAATTCCTCACCTTACCCTCAAAAGATCATCCTTTTTTCTTCCAAAACACTGATCACCAATTTTTATAAAATTACCGGCCGGAATATACTGTACTACTCTGAATTTAGTGTCTTACAGTCTGGACAGTTAAAAGTTAACCGTTATCGGTTAATAGTGAGATAATAAAACATCATTAGATCAAAAGATTATAGATTTTATGTAACAGTTTAGCCGTGTTACAAATTTGATATTTTGAAAAAGGGCAATTCTTTG
>CAYUNZ010000088.1:0-11165 GCA_964446205.1 uncultured Desulfohalobiaceae bacterium
AGAGGATTGTCTTTATGTTTAAAAATAGGCTAAGAAAGGCGGTCCTGCCTTTGAGTCTGAAAGAGCCTGAACACAAAATAATGGGCATGGCCAAAATCTTGGCCCACTTTGGGACAAAAAAAGTCAGCCTTGTCCATATCAAATCCAGGACAAATCGCAGATCTTTTTCAGTTCAGGAAAGGCTTCAGACATATGCCCAAAAGATACAGGAAATGGGCTATGAAACCGAAATCAAAGTCAATTATGGACAAAATATTCTCCATGAAATTTCCAAAATCTCAACCGAAGTAAAAGCAGAATTCCTCTGCATAATCTGGAAAGCAAAAGGAATATTCAAAAGGACTTTGATCGGAAGCAAAACTATTGAGGCCATACGTCATACCAATCTACCTATATTTATTTACAAACACAGGATTGCCCTGATCAATAAGAATTCATCCATAGATTCTATTCTTTATGCTACTGATTTCAAAATTACCGACAGCATAGTCATCCCTTATCTAAACAATAAAGATATTACAGCTTCTAAACTTATCCTTCTACATGTAGGGGATCGTGCTCCTGACCCGGATACTGAAAATCAACGTTTAAATTCAGTATATGCCAATTTGGAACGTCTCAACCTTGAATGCCTCAATTGTTTCAAAGAGGTCGAAACGATCCAGGTCATTGGTACTCCGAAACGTAAAATCGTTCGACAGGCCAGAAAGAATAACACTGATTTGATCCTTATTGGCAAATTTGATGCCTTAAACACCCTTGAACAGATCATGGGTTCAACCGCGGAAGCCATTGCCTTTAAATCAAGCTGCTCTGTCTTTATCCTCCCTGGTCTTAAACATACTTAGACAAGGTCTTATCTATGATCAGAAAAAATACCGTTTTTCTAATATCTTTTTGTCTTGCAATTATCTTTGTTGGCTTTGGCCTTTTTAAACCAGAATTATTAGACACGGTCTCGTCCTGGCTCCACAACAAAATCATCGATGTTTTCGGTTGGTGGTATCTCCTCTCAGCCTTTATCTTCCTTTTATTTGTCCTTTACCTGGCGTTTAGCAAATTTGGATCTATCAAGCTAGGTAAAGACCACGAAAAACCTCAATACAGTTATTTTGGTTGGTTCAGCATGCTTTTCGCGGCTGGTATGGGAATAGGCCTTATCTTTTGGGGCGTAGCCGAACCTTTAAGTCATTTCATGAATCCTCCTGAATATATCCAGGGTAGCTCCAACCATGCCGCCAAGTTTGCCATGAAGTACAGTTTTTTCCATTGGGGGCTCCAACCCTGGGCCATCTATATCACCATGAGCCTGTCCATTGCCTATTTCTCTTTTAGACGGGACATGCCTCCCCTAATATCAAGCTGCTTCTATCCTCTTCTGGGCGAGAAAATATATGGGTTTTGGGGATGGCTTATTGATATTTTGGCTGTGGTTGCCACTTTGTTCGGGATATCCACCTCATTAGGTCTTGGAGCCCTTCAAATTACCAGTGGACTCGGTTCGGTCTTTCATTTTTCCTCATCTTATAAAATAACCTTGATAGTCATTGCTGTAGTAACGATCCTTTTTCTGATCTCCAGTATGACCGGTCTTGACAAGGGCATACAGATCCTAAGCAAGACCAATATCCTTTTGGCCATTATCCTGCTTATATTTATGCTCTTTGTGGGTCCAACATCTTATATTATGGGAATCTTTACCAGTACCTTGGCTGACTTTTTTTCCTCACTACTGAACATGAGTCTTTCTACCAATCCATTCCGGGGTTATGAATGGACACAATCCTGGACACTCTTTTATTGGGCCTGGTGGATCTCCTGGTCTCCTTTTGTCGGCCTTTTTGTGGCCAGCATATCCCGGGGTCGAACTATTCGTGAGTTCATTCTTGGCGCCCTTTTTGTCCCGACTACTTTGACCTTCTTATGGTTTAGTGTCTTTGGCGGAGCCGCCTTTCATCTCCAATTAAAACAAGGTACTGACCTGGCCACTATCGCCATTGAAAACATCCCCATTGTCTTATTCCAACTCTTTTCCCATTACCCATTTTCCCTTGGGTTGAGCCTTATTGCGGTTCTTCTCCTAGGGGTCTTCTTTGTCACCTCAGCCGACTCAGCCACCTTTGTCTTATCTATGATGACCTCTAATGGACGTCTTTACCCACCGGCCATCAAAAAAATAATCTGGGGTTTAACTGTCTCTATCACAGCCTCATTACTTCTCTATGTCGGTGGTCTTGAGGCCCTTCAAAAGATGGCCATTGCTGCCGCTCTGCCATTTACAATCGTCATGATCGCCCTGTGCAAGAGCCTCATTAAAGGCCTGCAGTATGAAGCCAAACAAAAGACCCAGCAAAAACAAAGCAACTAAAAAGGACTGAGTCTTTTTAACCCATACAATAACCCCAATTGTATAGGAAAGAGTTTAGAGTTGGTACCCAAAAACATAACCCCAACATTGTGTTATTTTTTTTATTTTTTTATTCAAAATGTATTGACATTTATTTTTATATAGCATTAAATAGCTGCGTTTTTGACACAATTATATCTCTGATATTAGAAGGAGGTAAACATGAGACAGTTGGTCCTGTCCTTAGTCTTGGGCATAATTTTTCTTTTTTTAGGTGTAACCTGTGCCTCTGGGCATATGTTCTGGCTCAACAGCAATACCTACAATCCTGAAAAAGGGGAAACCATTTTTATTGAAATCGGTTTTGGACATAAGTTTCCCCGGGATCAGGCTGTAAAGGATAAGCAATTAGCAGAGGTCTATGCCTTAAACCCAAGTGGTCAGAAAGTGTCTGTCAACAAAATATTCCCGGCCTTTTACTCCTTTACTCCCTCCCAAGATGGATATTACCAGGTTATAGCCACTATGAAACCTGGGTTCGTCTCCAAGACTCCTGGTGGTCATAAACTAGGGAATAAGAAAGATACTGAAAATGCTATTTCCTGCTTTCGTTTCAACATGACTGCCACAGCACTTATTGAAGTCGGAGATTCTAATAAGGGTTATTCATCCAAAAACAAGACCCCTCTTCAGCTTTTAGTTATAACAGCTCCCGAAGAAATGGGATCCGGTTCATCTCTGAGTATCAAGGCCTTATTCCAGGGTGAACCTCAAGCCGGGGTAAAGATAATGAGCACTTATGCCGGCTACAAAGATCATTGGGTAATTGAGAAAGAAACAAACGAACAAGGTCTAGTCAAGTTCCAGACCCAGCACAAAGGTCCTTGGTATATCAGAGCAAAATATAACAAGCCCTATCCAGACAAAGATGTATGTGATCAGTATTACTACTCCTCATGCCTGACCCTGAATTTCTAAAAGCATATATTGACCTTATCAGGCTCACTTATTAGCCAGATTGAGGTTTAAATCTCAAACAGGAGAAATCACATGCCTTATAGATATCTTATGGCCATCTTCTGCCCTCTTTTTTTCCTGGGACTTTGTTTTAGTAGTTACTGCCTAGCCCAAAACAGTGGTCAACTATATGTCTTGGGCATGGGACCAAACGGACCTGATCTGACTGCTCCCAGGGCAATGAAGTTGTTACAAAAGGCCGATAAGGTCCTTTGCCATCCTGACACAAAACAAAAATTTCAAGATTATATCCCGGAAGAGAAGTATGCCTTCAACCCTTGGAAAGGCATCCATGGCGGAAAATCCAATCAATTGAGAAAAAAAGATTATCAGAAATGGCTAAAACGGGTAGCTAAAAGAAAAAAAGAATTAAAAGAATTTGTCATGGAAAAGATCAATAAGGGACAAACTGTAGCTATCTTGGACGGTGGGGATCCCTGTGTTTATGGCCCGGCCCTATACTGGCTGCTTGAAGATTTTCCCAGAGATCAACTTGAGGTCATACCGGGCATGAGTGCCTTCAACGCGGCCAGTGCTGCCCTGGAAAAACCCATGCTCGGAGATAATGGGTTTGTCATCTTGACCTCCCCACACACATTATTAAACAAGAAAAACAGCTCAAGCTCTAATCTGTTCAAAGACTTATCCAATCACAACCCGACCTTTGTCCTGTATATGGCCTTAAACTCTATGGACAAGATTGTCCAAAGGCTGAAGAAGTACTATCCTAACGACTTGCCGGCAGCAGTTGTCTATTATGCCGGTTATCAGGATAAAGAAAAGGTTATCCGGGGCACAATAACGAATATCAATGAAAAAATAAAAAAATACGGTAAAGAATGGTTAGGTTTGGTCATCATCGGCAAGTGTCTGTCAACATAAGGTCCAGGTCTTGAAAAATACCTTTAACAACCATGATCTCAAAAGGGAACTAGGATTGTTTTCAGCCACAATTCTAGTTGTGGCCAATATGATCGGGACCGGGATATTCACTACATCTGGCTTTATACTGGAGGAACTGCACAACCCCTATACAATGCTGGCTTGTTGGTTTTTCGGCGGCTTCTTTGCCTTGTGCGGGGCGCTTTGTTACGGAGAGTTGGGAGCTCTTTTCCCCAGAGCCGGAGGTGAGTATGTCTTTTTGCGGCAAGGCCTTGGTAAAGTAATGGGCTTTTTATCGGGCTGGATATCGTTGATTGTTGGCTTTTCAGCCCCCATAGCCGCAGCAGCTATTGCCTTTGCCTCCTATCTTTTTCAATCCTTTTCCTTGCCCTGCCCAAATTGGAATCTCACTTTAGGGAAAGTACAAATACTTAACCTCTCTCCGATTAATCTGACCGCAGTGACCATTATTATCGGTCTAAGCCTGATACACTTTCACAGTCTTCTTATCGGCAGTAAGGTTCAGAATGGGCTGACAATATTTAAGATTGCCTTCTTACTGATTTTTATTGTTACTGGATTGTGGATAGGACAAGGTTCGACCTTACACTTTGGCTCCCATTTCAAGATTGGTTCCCTTTTCCAAGACTCTTTTGCTGTTTCTCTGGTCTTTGTTGCTTTTGCCTATAGTGGCTGGAATGCAGCCGCCTATCTCGGCAGCGAGATAAAAGATCCTGGTCGGAATATTCCCTTGTCCCTGATCACTGGGACAATTATCGTCCTGGTCCTTTATCTCCTCTTGAACTTGGTCTTTATCTATGCATTACCTCCTCAAAAGATGAGCGGAGTCCTTGAAATCGGAACCAAATCGGCAAATGCCCTGTTTGGAAATGACATTAGCTCTTACTTCAGTCTGGCTATTGCCATAGGGCTTTTATCTGTTTTAAGCGCCATGATCATGAGCGGGCCCAGGATCTATTTTGCCATGGCCAAAGACAAGGTCTTCTTCAAGTTCTTTAGTCAGGTCAACAGCAAAAGACATACCCCTGCCCACTCAATATTCTTACAAGCCGGTATTGCCATACTTATGGTCCTGACGACCTCCTTTAATTCTCTTTTAATGTATATCGGTTTCACCCTATCCCTTTTTGCCATGCTGACAGTCATCGGTCTGTTCCGGATACGAAGACAAGTTGACCATCAGAAGCTGACTTACAGGACATTCGGTTATCCTATCACCCCGATAATCTTTATCCTTGGCAATCTCTGGATCATCTTTTTCTCCATCAAGAGCAGACCACTGGCCCCTCTTATGGGCCTAGCTACCATTGGATTAGGACTGATTTTGTATCTAACCTTCCAAAAAAGACCTGATTGCCGACAAATGAGAACCGAACCTGTATCTGATCAGAAAAATTAACAATACTCCTGTAACCCCAGACACAAGTTAATAAAAATGTATCAATTTTATAAAATTAACCACCTAGCCATGATGGCCATGCTGGCTATTTTATTTATATTCCCTTCTCTGCTCTTGGCTCATGGCACACAAGGGACTATCAAAATAAATCAAGGTCTCCTTATAAGGGCTAAATACAGCACAGGAGAGCCAATGGCCTATGCCAATATCAAGATTTTCCATAATCAAGACAAAATCCCTTTTCAGCAAGGCAACCTGGATAAAAATGGTCTATTCCTATTTCATCCTGATCAAAAAGGGATTTGGATGGCCAAGATAAACGACGGAATGGGCCATGCCCTATCCCTTGAGACTAAAGTCAGTAATCCTAGAAAGTTGACCCAAAAGACCCCTTCTCAAGGCAATACAAATATCTCCAAAATTTGGAAGTTATTAATGGGTATCTCCATAATTTTTGGCCTAAGCGGCATCTTTTTCTGGTGGAAAGGTACCTCGAAAAAGGATCAATAAATCAAAACAAAGAACTGAACAACATGCATATATCAGAAGGAATACTGCCTACCACTATCCTGGCCACCGGAGGCTTGATCGCCCTGACCGGAACAATCATCGGACTAATGAGAATGGAGCAGGAACAAGTCCCTCGGGTTGGGATTATGACCGCAGCCTTTTTTGTGGCCTCGCTTATTCACGTCCCAATTGGCCCATCAAGCATCCATTTAGTCTTAAACGGCCTGGTGGGCATCCTTTTGGGCTGGGCTTGCTTTCCGGCAATCCTGGTGGCTTTGCTCTTGCAAGCCCTGTTTTTCCAGTTCGGGGGGATATCAGTCTTGGGTGTGAACACGGTCATTATGGCCTTGCCTGCCTTAATATTCTATTTCCTGTGTAAACCGCTTATCAATTCAAAAACTGGTTATCTGCTAGGTATTGGCTCCTTCATTTCCGGATTTGGCGCTGTTCTAGGGGCCGGAATCCTGGTGGCCGTCTGCCTGGCCCTGGCTGGTAAGTCCTTTTTCCCGGCCGCCAAAGTTATTTTGATCGCCCACATACCAATCATGATTATAGAGGGGATTATTACCTTATTCATTATTCAATTCCTTCGTAAGGTCAAACCTGAGATGATTAATCCATCGATAACTTAGATATGTTGGAAGAAACCTTCAGTCATGGAAATTCAATTATCCACAAAGCGGATCCCAGAGCAAAACTCATTACTGCTCTGATTTTTATCCTGATCACTGCTACTCTAGATTCCCTTCTTGCCTCAGCAACTGCTTTGATAGTCAGCCTGATTTTTTTGTTCATGGCCAGATTGCCGAAATTTAAGGTTTTGAAAAGGCTTGTCCTGGTCAATGGTTTCATCGCCTTTTTATGGCTTTTCCTCCCTTTTTCAACTCCAGGAGAGACTCTTTTTACCATCTGGAAACTTGAAATCAGCCTTGCAGGCATAGAGCTGGCCGGAATAATCACCCTCAAAGGCAATGCCATGCTTTTGTCCATTATATCCCTTATCAGCACCACCCCCATTCCTGTGCTCGGTCATGCCCTGTCTTCGCTCAGGGTCCCGGACAAGTTCACCCTACTCCTTCTAATAACCTACCGATACCTGGAGGTCATCCAGGAAGAGTGCAACCGTCTAACCACAGCGGCCAAGATAAGAGGATTCGTTCCGGGAACAAATCTGCACACCTATCGCACCTATGCCAACCTCCTGGCCATGGTACTTATCAAGAGTTTTGAAAGGGCCGAAAGGGTCTATCAGGCCATGCTACTTAGAGGATTTCATGGCAAGTTCTATTCTTTACAGAAATTTCATTTTAGTCTAACTGATTTAGCTGTCAGCATCTCAATGGGCATTTGCTCCCTAGGCTTGATGTTGCTCGACTATCTTCATTGGCCACATCTCTTGGTCTTATTCCAATAATATACCCGTCTTGTCCAAGGTCAAAACATGAATTGTCTATTAGAACTTAGATCTCTGACATTTACTTATCCAGGCCATAACCAGCCTGTCCTTAAAGATATCCAGTTTGAGCTAAAGGAAAATGAACGAATCGGACTGATTGGTCCGAACGGTCAGGGCAAGACCACCTTTCTCCATCTTTGCCTTGGCCTCCTTTATCCTCAAAAAGGCCAGATCTTTTACAAAGGACGACTAGTCAAGAACAAAAAAGATTACCAGATACTACGTCAGGGAATAAGTCTTGTCTTTCAAAACCCTGAAGACCAGCTCTTTTGTCCTACCGTGCTTGAAGATGTCGCCTTTGGACCCTTAAATCAGGGATTTAGCCGGGAAAAGGCCAGGCAGCTGGCTGAATGGTCTCTCAATCTGGTTGGCTTGAAAGGCTTTGAAGACAGGATTACCCATAAACTCTCTGGAGGGGAAAAGAGAATACTTTCTCTGGCTACGATCCTGTCCATGCAGCCGGAAGCAATGCTCATGGATGAACCAATCTCGGGCCTCGATCCACAAACCAGGGAGCATATCATCTCCACTATCAACAAACTGGATCAAAATCTAATCATTGTTTCCCATGACTGGGACTTCCTGGCCCAAACTACCAGCATCTTATATACACTTGATAAGGGCCAACTTATCAAAACCGACACTGGGGCTCTGCACCAACATGTTCACTTCCACCCCAGTGGCCATATACCCCATGAACACAAAAATGGACTAAAGGAATAAACTGTTGATATATGCCCCAGAATTGTGCTTAACATAGTCTTTATAGGGACCCTCTTGCTTCTGGCCAATTACTCTAAAAGATTTATGCCTTACCAAAATGGACCAACTGTATTACAATATACTGACGTACTTCAAACAGGGTTTGAAGCCTCTTTTTGACCCTTTTTATCTGATGATCTTGGTCCTTGGTCTGGGAGCCTGGTTCTTTCCACCGCCAAAAATGAACCTGGCCTGGTCAAAACTTCTGTACCTTGCCTTTTTCGAAGAGCTCATATTCAGATTTGGTCTCCAAGAGACACTGAACCGTCAACTGACAATAAATCTCAGCCAGTCTGGATTGAGCCTGGCCAATATCTTGACTTCCTGTATCTTTGCCTTACTTCATCTTTTCCAGCACCCACCCCTCTGGTCCCTGTTGGTCTTTTTACCTTCCCTTATCTTTGGCTGGGTTTGGGACCGATATAAAAATATTCTTCCCTGTTGGCTGGCCCACTTCTTTTATAATTATATCTTTTTTTATAGGCCCTAAAAAAGACAGCTGGACAATTACAAATCTGTTATCCAGTCAGCACTAGCTAGGAGTTGAGGCCTATGATCTTCTCAGCAATACTTCGACCATAATCCTTTGCCTCTTGTTCTTTGTGTCCCAATAAAGGTGGTTTAAGTTTTAAGCTCCCCTTGACCATGTCCATCTTCATTATATTGTCCATAATTTCATATATACGGTCAGGTACCACTTCATTCCACTCATAAGAACCAAAAGCCCCTCCAACCTTACCATTAAAATCCAATTGAGATACCTTTCCCAAAAAATTTCTCATTTCCGGTAAAATTTCTTCACCATATATGGATGAACCAAAGACATAACCGTCATAGCCTCGAAGATGATTTTCATCCATAACCTGACTAATATCAAATATATCTGCCTGTATGCCCTGCTCATGTATCCCTTGAGCTATACATACGGCTATCTCCTTGGTTTCACCTGTCCTTGAAGCATAGACAATTACAACCTTTAATGTCATAATTTATTCCTCCCTGGAATGCTATTATTCAATGCAGAACAATTAAGGATTCCAATATCTCAGTATCATTGTCAATCCTTATCCATTTTAGGTCCGACCATTAAATGGCTCAACATTTTCATATTCTTATCCATACTTCCATTTAAAGGCCATAAAATGGTACACTTAAAATCACATCCCCTTATTACTACTTTTTCCAATCACGAGGTCAACATTCATGATTACATTATTGGATTACGGGGCCGGCAATGTCAGAAGTGTTATCAATGCTATTGAGATCCTGGGGGAACAGGTCAAAATAGTACAGACACCTCAGGATATTCTGGAAGCGGAGAAGCTTGTTTTTCCGGGTGTAGGTGCCTTCGGCAAGATGATGGATATCCTGAATGCCAAAAAACTTACTGAACCACTTAAAGCCTATCTCAGGGACAACAGACCATTCTTGGGCATCTGCCTCGGGCTTCAGGCCTTATTTGAATACAGTCAGGAAGATCCAGGGGTACCCGGGCTTGGATTCATACCCGGAAGGGTCGAACGTTTCAAGACCGAACTAGCGATTCCTCATATTGGCTGGAACAGCCTGATCCATCACAAGCCATCCAGGATATTTTACGGTAACCAAGGCAATGAAAAGTACTATTTTGTCCATTCCTACCATGTCGTCCCAGAGGATGAATCTGTTATCCTGACCACAACCGATTACGGACAAAGGTTTGTCAGTGCTGTCCAGATCGATCAGGTCATGGCTACCCAATTTCACCCCGAAAAAAGCGGCCAGCTTGGTTTACGCCTCCTGAACAACTTTCTGGATCTTGATATCAGCCCCAACATACCGGATTTGTCAATACCCTCAACCAAGCTGGCCAAACGAATCGTCGCCTGCCTGGATGTCCGGGCCAATGATCAGGGCGATCTTGTAGTTACTAAAGGGGATCAGTATGAGGTTAGAGAAAAAGGAACAGTCCGTAATCTCGGCAAACCTGTTGAACTAGCCCAGCAATACTATAAAGAAGGGGCAGATGAAATCACCTTCCTAAATATTACCGGATTCCGGGATTTTCCCCTGGAAGACCTCCCTATGCTGGAGGTCCTGAGACAAACCTCACGCCATGTCTTCGTCCCCTTAACCATTGGAGGTGGTATCCGCGAGTATACCGATAGCCAAGGCCGCTACTACTCCTCTCTAGAGGTGGCCTCAGAATACTTCAGATCCGGAGCGGACAAGATTTCCATTGGCAGTGATGCGGTGATAATTGTGGAAGACTACCTAAAAGATAGGCACAAAACCGGAACCAGTGCCATAGAACAGATATCCCGGGTTTACGGCAATCAGGCCGTGGTCATCTCCATCGACCCTCGCAGGGTCTATATCAACAGACCTGCAAACTGCCAACACAAGGTCATTGAGACCAAATACCCGGGACCGAACAAAGAAAATTATTGCTGGTACCAGTGTACGATCAAAGGCGGGCGGGAAGGCAGGGATATAGACGCTATTACCCTGGCTCAGGTCTGCGAAACCCTAGGGGCCGGAGAAATCCTTTTGAACTGTATTGATAGGGACGGTACCAACTCTGGTTTTGACCTAGAACTGATCAAGGCAGTCAAGGAGTCAATATCCATACCAGTCATTGCCTCCAGCGGGGCTGGTAAGCCCTGTCACTTCTATGAGGTCTTTAGTCAAACACAAGCTGAATCAGCCTTGGCAGCCGGAATCTTCCATCGTCGTGAGGTTCCGATTGCTGCCGTCAAGGAATATCTCAAGGAATTAACCGAAATAAGACC
>CAYUNZ010000089.1:0-10949 GCA_964446205.1 uncultured Desulfohalobiaceae bacterium
TCGGACAGGGTCTGTTCGACAATTGGCTGCATCTCTGTGGCCAAAGGCTCGGACATCTGGTCCTGGAAATAACGGGTGGCAGCATCTTTGGGGCCATTATAGATCGAACGGACATCTTCAAGGGTCATGTCAGTGATTGCCTGCCAGAATAAATCTTTGGCCTTGGGTGTTGCTCTTTCAGCTGCCCTGTTGAGTTTGAGCTCGAGATCGTCGAGCATGGATGAGGCCCCAATCTTGCTCAGGGCAGACTGAACTTTGTTCAATGAGCTTGGAAGAGGTATATGTATCTCGGGGTTGCCAAAGAAACCGTCGGTTTGACCGAGTTGTTCAACCACATTGGCTGTGCCGACCCTGAGGGCCTCTTTCAGGCCGGCGTCTATGGTTTCGGTCTTCAATTGCTTGTCTGAGCTGTCAGTGGTCATCTTATCAACGACCTGTTTGCCCTGTTCCAGCAAACTCTGACCACAAAGCTCTGAAGTGGCCAAGCCAAGACTGGCAACCAAGACAAGGCATATTATACAAGCAGTCCTTGTTATCTTCATATGGACCTCCATTAAGTTACTCCAATTTGGTCTTACCAGGATTGGAGTTGTTATTTGAATTTCGTATTTTTGACAAAGTTGTCCATGACCTGGTCCAGGTCATATTCCTGGCGCTCCCTTCTACATTCGGATCTTTTCGGCTGGCCATAGTTGCCGCATTGGGTGTAACGGGTCGTAAAGCTCACGGTAATAAGCTTGCCTTTTCTTGCAGTGGCATAGGTATATTTCTTATAGATCGATCCGGCCGCCCCTTGGCTTGAGACCTTGATGCAATACTCTTGACCATTGATCGTCTTTTTGAGGATCCTGACAGGCAAACTACCTTCCACAGCAGTCTTCCGGTAAGAGATTCGATCTTCGGCCAACTTAAATTCCGGCGGATACTCATCGTGAGTCGCGAAGACTTCAACCTCCCAGTCCCGGACAGAGATATACTCGCCATCCAGATTATCCGGAATACGATATCTAGCCTGCTCCTGATCCTTTACCCTTACCTTAATCTCTTTGGTCTTGTCTAGATCCTCAGGTTCCCATTTTCGGTAGTATTCAAATTTGATCGTAGTTGTTCCTGTTTTAAGGCCCCTGATCTTTAAGATGCGCTGGCCGTCCACACCAACTACGCCCTGTTTATGGGCCTGTTCTTTATACTTGTCTGAGACCGCTTTTATAATATCTTTGTCCTTAATTTTGTAAAACCACTTATAACCGGTGGTCCTGTTGGCCTCAAGTTTAATGGTCTTGATTTCTCCGGGTCTCATTATTATATCGCTCTTGGGTATTTCTTGTCCTGCTTTTTTCCTGACTGAATCCTTTAGCTTATCAAGGATATCTTTATGTTGGCTCTGGAAATTGAGGATATCATCCTGAAATTTTTTAGGGAAATTGTCTTTGATGCTTCCGGGGTACTCTTCCCCGGGCCCTGGTTGCCAATGGTCCTTGATAACTCCCTCTTGGGAAAGAGCAATTATCATTGGACCGGATCGCCCGCTTCCCAGCCTCAATCTCCCATCCTTTTTGTAATATTCACAGACATAAGCCCAAATGTAGAGATTGTTTTCATCCCGTCCAAACTTGTAGTAGTCAGCAAAAATCTCTCCTCCGAAACAAGGCTCAAGTGCCGAGTCTTCCAGATAAGCGATTACCTTTTCTTTTATACCCTTACCTGATTGGCAGGTATTTTCGGCCGGAGAGACGGAGGCAAGTATCCCTGCCAGGATGATAATTGAAAGGATGATGATTGGTGACTTCTTTCTCATAAGATTTCTCCTATAGATCAATCCTCTATACACCCATCTCCCTGCCCGGGGCCACGGAATCGAAACCGTTTGGTTCATAGGCAGGGTGGTCGGATGTAGCGGGATTTCCAAGGATAAGGGATTTTCTTATAGGGCCTGTCAACAACTCTCTGGCTGAAGATATGTCCATCCTAAATATCTGATCAAATTTCATGTCACCATTTTAGATAAAAATTTTATCGGTTGTAACAAAAAGGTGATAATGAATTACTTGTCTCAAGATTCATTTTGGGTTATTGGTTAGGAAAATTATTCGCTCCTAAGAGCACTGGGGATGACTGAGTTATGAATGTAAAGAAGTATATCTGGCCTTCAAAGCGTCTGCACCGATTGCCAATTATCTTGGTCGGAGTGTTTATCCTCTATACCTTGTTAGGTTTCTTCCTTTTGCCAAAAATCATTTTGAATATTGCTACTTCGGCTATCGCAGAGCAATTGAATCGTCAAACCAAAATTGAACAGGTTAAATTCAATCCCTATGTCTTTAGCTGCGAACTGAATGGGCTGACTATAAAAGGAAAGACAGGCCAAAAGAACTGGCTGACAGTGGATAGGATCCTGGTCAATCTGCAGTCTGTCTCCTTATTTTATCAGGCCCTTGTCTTGAGTCAAATCCGGATTGAACATCCACAACTTTCCATAACCAGATATCCTGACCAGACCTACAACTTTTCCGATCTGCTAACAGGACAAACCAGCTCCAAACCTGAGGAGACAAAAAAATCTAATTTTCGATTTTCTTTGAATAATATTGTTCTTCAGGCCGGGGAAGTGGACTTTATTGATCAACCTATGCAGACCAGGCACCAGATATCCAAAATCAATTTCAGTCTGCCTTCACTGTCAAATTTCCCTGCAGATGTAGATACCCACGTCAAGCCTTATTTTTCCGCTCAGGTCAACAACATGACCTTTGAAATGGATGGTCGGACAAAGCCTTTTGCCAAGAGCAAGCAGACCGAATTTGATTTGGTCCTGGATGATCTGTCCCTGCCGTATTACCTGAGCTACCTGCCCGGCAAGAGAAATTTCAGCCTGACAAGGGGAAAGCTTTCCTCTAATCTGACAATTAGTTATGCCCAACCAGCTCAGAGAGCAACCTATTTGAGGATCAATGGGGAATTGAATTTAAATAATCTGCACATCAGCAATAACAAGGCCACAAACAAGGATCATGAATTATGTGTTATTCCCGGTCTGAAGGTTAAATTAAGCGGGGGGAACCTCTTGGCCGGTGAACTGAATATGGCCAAGGTACATCTCAAAGAGCCGCGGATAAATGTTGTCCGGCTTCAAAATGGCACCCTGTCTCTTCCTGTATTAAGCAAAAAGGCTGAATCTCCGGATAAGAAGGAGGTCTCTTCAGAAAAGAGAGGCAAAAACCCTTTTTCTTTAAGCCTGGCTCATTTCCAGCTGGAATCCGGTAAAGTCAGTTTTATTGATAACTCTACCTCGCCGTCCTTTACAACCACCCTGGAACCGGTCCAAATAAGCTTGAAGGGTTTGCAACTGGGAGCAGCAAGCCAGTCTGAGTTCCAGTTTAGCACGCAAACAGACAATGGGGGAACTCTATCGGTCAACGGCAGCTTGGGACTTAGTCCTATCAGCTTAAAGGCCAAAGCCCAGCTCTCAGATTTTCTGTTAACCCCATATTCGCCTTACTATAACCCTTATTTTCTGGGGACGATCGATTCAGGACACTTAAACCTGGCCATGGATGTTTCCTATAAGAGAGCCGATGCTGGTGGTATGAATTTGGACAATATGGACCTTTTTTTGGAAAATCTGTCTATCAGGGATACCCAGGGGCAAAAGGCGGTTACTGTCCCGGAATTTGCCTTGAAAAAAGGACGGGTCGGTTTATCCGGCCAAAAGATCACTGTGGGGACCATTCAGATCAGGCAGGGCGATTTCAGGATAAAAAGAAATGAAGATAGCTCGGTCAATCTGGTCAACCTGCTGGCTGCAGGATCTTCCGAACAAAAGGCCAATCCGGACGGTAATTCAACTAGAGAGAAATGGAATTTTTCCTTGAACCAGTTCAGGATCGACGAATGCAAGACCGTTTTTCTTGATCAGACTAGGTCATCACCGACTCGGATTGCTGTTTCGGATATTTCATGCCGCATGAACGATCTCTCAACGACTCAAGGGGAAAGAGGCTCGTTAAAGGCTTCGATGCGGATTGAAGAGAATGGTCAGCTAAATGCAGAGGGCGATCTTGGCTTGTCTCCGCTGACAGTGGGAATAGATATAGGCCTTCAGGATATTGATCTGACCGATTTTGAGCCGTTTGTAAAAGACCATGTTGATCTTGCCTTGCAAAACGGTATTCTTGAGACTAAGGGCCGGTTTGAGATCCAAGCATCAGGCCAAGGAGATGCCCCTGCGGTGTCTTTCAATGGGCAGGCCGGCATCCTTGATTTAAAGATTTCCGAGCCCAGGCAAAAGACCGATCTTTTGAGCTGGAACAGGCTCGGGCTTGAGGGCATTGAGTTTGAGAGTCTACAGCCGGCCATCCGTATCAAAAAGGTCGGTCTTGTAGGCCTGAATAGCCAAATTATCATTTATGAAGAGGGCGGTTCCAATCTACAAAGGATGTTCAAGACAAAAGAAAAGCCCGAAAGATCACCGGAAAAAAGCCCGGAAAAAGAGACAAAAGCCGTGTTTGCTGTTGAGGAATTTGAATTGAGCCGGGGTAGTCTTACCTTCATAGACAGAAAGGTTTCTCCAAGCTTTCAGACCAGCCTTGATGACTTGCAGGGGACCATCAAAAACCTGTCCAACCAAGATGAGCGGCCTTTGGATATATCTTTGCAGGCTGACCTTGGCACCAATGCCCCGCTAAACCTGGATGGTAAGGCCAGCTTTCTGGGACAAGGATTATTCACCGATCTGGGTGTTCATCTGGCCAATATAGCCTTGTCTCCACTCTCACCATATTCGGGTAGATATATTGGCTATACCATCAAAAAAGGCAAATTCAATCTTGCTTCTAAGGTCCAGATAAAAGGGGAGGAGCTTGAATGTGACAGCAGGCTCCTCCTGGATCAGTTTACCCTGGGAGAAAAGGTCGATAGCCCGAAGGCAGTTAATGCCCCGGTTAAATTGGGTATTGCCCTGCTCAAGAACCGAAAGGGCGAGATCCACATAAACAAGAACGTCAGCGGCGATTTGAGCAGTCCGGAGTTCAGCATTGGCGAAATAGTCATGAAAGTATTTGTAAATGTTCTGGTCAAAGCGGCAACTTCGCCCTTTTCTCTTCTAGGATCTATGTTTGGTGGTGGAGAGGATATTAATTTTGTCCTTTTTTCGACGGGGCAAACAAGCCTTAGCCAACAAGCCATGGACAAACTAAAGACCTTGGGCAAGGCCCTATACGAACGTCCGGGGCTCGAAGTGGAGGTTATTGGCCGGGCTGATACTTCGAGCGACAGAGCCAGTCTTCACCAGAAACGTTTTCGTAATTTACTAAAAAGACAAAAGCTTCTGGACATGAAAGATAAGGGCAAGTCAGACATAGATCTTGAAGATGTTCGTATTACTGAAGAAGAGTCTCCGACTTACCTCTGGCAGGCTTACAAAGAAGCCCCCATGGAAAAACCTGAGAATATCCTCGGCCTGACAAAAAAGCTACCACCGGAAGAGATGGAACAAAGGCTGAAGAAAAGTATTGTCATTACTGAAAACGAATTGAGGCAATTGGCCATAAATCGAGCCAGAGAGGTAATAGGCTTTCTTCACCAGACCGGACCAGTTGAATCAGAGAGACTTTTTTTGCACAATCCAAAGCTTGGACAATCACAGAATGATACATTCAGAAAAGTTGAGATCAGGCTCCATTGAGCCTGCAACCAGGCTATATGCCAAAAAGGCTAGTCTGTATCAGATGCTCCATCAATATCAATAATCTTGATTCCTTTTATATAATCCCGGGTCTGATATCGAGTGATGTTTATCAACTTCCTTTACGTTGACGGCAACTGCCCAAGCTCATGATTTATTGACCAAATCCCTCATCGCTTGTGCTATTTGGTTACCATATCCGGTCCAGCCACCCATACCCATGTCTTTTGTCCGTTCCAGAGCAGCCTGACTCATTTT
This sequence comes from uncultured Desulfohalobiaceae bacterium, assembly GCA_964446205.1. Classification (GTDB taxonomy): domain Bacteria; phylum Desulfobacterota; class Desulfovibrionia; order Desulfovibrionales; family Desulfothermaceae; genus CAYUNZ01. Next base: position 5,942 of record CAYUNZ010000089.1, read on the forward strand.
TTGTCTAAGCTGAGGATTATCGGCCAGAAGCTGGAGCTTTTCAGCAATAATTTTCGAATCACGGATAGGGACAATGAAACCTTCCTGGCCATGGACAAACACGTCTTCAGCTCCTGAGTGCGGTGTGCCGATCACCGGACACCCGCAGGCCAAGGCCTGAGCTTGTACTTTGGCCAGCCCTTCTTCTATGCTGGGCAATACCATTACATGAGACCTGCTCATGATGTTTTTTAGTTTTGGTTGGGCGATATGAGGTAAAAATTCAATACCATCCGGGAGGCGGTGTTTATTTAAATAACGAGACATTTCTGGATCCATTCTTCCTACAATTCTCAATCTCTTATGTGGATGGCTTAAATGCTTAAATGCCTCTATTAAATCCGGAACGCCTTTTCGAAAAGATAGCTTACCAACAAACAAGACATCAAAGCCTTCAGGGTCAGGATCAGATAATTTTTCAAACCGACGTAAATCAACGCCAAAAGGTATCTTGCAAAGCTTTGTCTCCGGCACCTCCATCTCTACAAAAGAACTATAGACAAAGGTAGAGGGAACAGTAATCATATCAGCAGCTTCGTATTCAAATTCCCTTTTGGCAAGTACTTTTTTATTTATACCTGAAAAGGGCTCTCCCCAGCGCTTAAACTCCTCCCGTAGGATGGCATCCATATAGCGGATATGGGAGTTGCCAGTATCGCATATATATTTCATTCCCTTTTCTTTTGCTTTCTGCCCGCAAGCAAGGCCACATGAGGCAAGGGCAAAAAGCACATCGCTCTGTGGAAGGTGTTTAGCCACATGACGATCAAGTGTTTCCCTGGCCAACCAAGATAGCTCTTCAAGAGATCTGGTCCCCTTGAGCAGGACCCACTTGCCAAGGAACTTATAAAGAGGTTGTATATAGGGGAAGGTCTTGAGTTTATCAGCCGGGATATCTTCATTACGGAATTTCGATGATGGATAGCCAGTAAAAATGTATTTCAGCATCCCTTTTTTGTCTAGTTCCCGAGCCAAGGCAGATATATGAGACCTGCCCATGCAGACGAGAGTGGCGGTAGGGTTATGTTTCATGGCTCCCTCTTGATTTAAACTTTATCTTTTCCTGAGTGAACATAACAATTTCTAAAATGGACTCTTTACAGTAAAGGCGATAGGATATCGTTCTAAGCAAAGTCCCAAATGGGGAGCATCACAAGAATATCTCGGCCTTTAGCAGTGGAATTTTTTTTCTGATTGGTCAATAAGACAACCTCGAAGGCAAATATTCTTCAGGGGGTAATATCTATCTCTCGATATATTTCCTGAACACTGGATGATTTGTCCATATCCATATTGGTGCTCTTTGTCATTGGATTCTAGGAACTTTGATTTAATCAAAATAGTGTTATTATCAACATAAGTCAATATTGTTGTAATGGTCTTTGGCCATAGCAACGCATTGAAATGTCAAGAAAAATTGTTAATGTTGACAGCTAAAACTGGGCTATATCTACGGGCATCATTAGATGAAGCCTGTTGTCACGCGGTCTTATCGTACTTTTTTAATTTAAGGTTCAGGGTATGCTTAACTGCTTGTAATTGTCTTTAATTTATTATAAAAGCGATGCAAATGCTTATTAGCTACTAAAAGGGCGAAAATTCTCAATGTCTATTTATTCCCCGGCTAAAATTATTCGCAAAGTCAGCAATTTGGCAGCTAAGTACTTTACTCTCTGGGTTTTGCTGGCCTCTATAATTGCATTTTGGCACCCGCCCACATTTTCATTTGTCCTTCCGCATATCAGTCTTTGTCTGGGCATTATCATGTTCGGAATGGGTATAACTTTGCAGATTGAAGATTTCAAGCGGGTTTTGATACGCCCCTGGCCTATACTTTGTGGGGTTGCAGCCCAATACGCCATTATGTCCCTATTGGCCTTAAGTATTGCCCGGTCACTAGGTCTGCCCTCTGAGTTGGCAGCCGGAGTTATTCTCTTGGGTTGCTGCCCGGGGGGAACGGCTTCAAATGTTATTTGTTATCTGGCAGGTGCAGATGTAGCCTTATCAGTGAGCATGACTTCGCTTTCTACCCTGCTGGCCCCTTTGCTGACCCCGATATTGACTTTATTACTGGCGGGACAATATTTACCTGTTCAGGCCTGGGAACTTTTCCAATCCATAGCTGTCATTGTCCTCACACCTGTGACCCTGGGTCTCTTGGCCCGCCATTTCCTGGGAAGTGTTGTCCAGAGAGGCCTTGATGTCTTGCCCTTGATATCTGTGGTCACCATTGTCCTGCTGGTGGGGGCGATTGTGGGCAAGAGCTCGGATCAACTTCTGGCTATGGGCTCAGTAGTTATCCTTGCAGTTTTTTTACACAATGGTTTAGGACTTTGTTTAGGCTATGGGGTAGGTGTATTGGCAGACGCTGACCCTGCCCAACGCCGGGCCATGAGCATAGAGGTGGGCATGCAGAATTCCGGACTGGCCCTGGCCTTGGCTTCAATACATTTCTCGCCCCTGGCTGCCTTACCAGCAGCCTTTTTCAGTGTCTGGCATAACATAAGCGGTCCTCTGCTAGCCAGCATTTGGTCCAGGTCAGCATCAAATAAACAATAATTATACTAACTTTAGCATCCCCGAGTATAAAATATGCGCAAATTATCTATCTTTCTTCTTTATGTTTGCCTTGCCCTGGTCCTGTGTACAGGTTGCAAGCAAGGTTCATCAACTACTAACTCAAACAATTCACTTCCGGTGCTAGGGGATATCCATTTCAGCCCTTTTTTCGACCCAGATCTCTTTCCCAGCCTGACATTCTCACCCCCGGAAGCTTGGTCAGAGCTCTTTGAAAACTCGACCACAAAAAAGCCTAATTCCTGGGGCCAGGCAACCAATTACTTTCTGTTTCAAAAGTTACTAAATTATCTGGAAAATAAGACTAAAAATTGCCATTTGCTCATTTTGCAAGGCGATCTGTTGTCCCACGGATTTAAGGAAAGATTCTTTAAACTTAATGGGGATGAAGATGAAGCGGCCCTGCGTAGCTTTGTGCAGAAAACTATTAAATTTATCGCCCTTAAGTTGAGAAGTGCAGTAGCCAAGGACATACCTATTGTTTTTGTTTTGGGAAACAATGACTCCTATGCAGGTGATTATAAAATAATTCCCAATGGGGAATTCCTAGGGGATACCACTATGCTATTTTATAACACCTTTCTTTTGGAAAAGCCTTCTTTTTCAGCTTTTAGCGCTACCTACCAGACAGGGGGATACTATAAATTTGAACCTTCCTTTGCCTCGGATTTAGCTCTGGTCTGCCTCAATACGGTTATGTTTTCCAAGCACTGGACTGCCCCCAAGGATGAAAAAGGCCAGAATGCCCCGGAAAAACAGCTTGACTGGCTACAAGAAACTTTAATTTCTGCCCAAAGAGCGGACAATAAGGTTTGGCTGCTCACCCATATCCCTACAGGGGTCAGTGCTTACGGGACTATAGAAAATTATATGGATAAAGAAGGAAAGGTTTCAGATGCAAATATGATGTGGAAAAGTAAGTATCAAACTCGCTTCCTGGAAATAATCAATAAGTACGCTGAAAATATTGTAGCTCTTTTTGCCGGACACACCCACATGGATGAATACCGTATTATTAAATCTGCAGAAAACAAGGAAAAGGAAATAGTCTTTATTACCCCGGCTATTAGTCCTTTGTTTGGGAATAATCCGGCTTTTAAGATTTTTAGCTTTTCCGCTAAAAATTTTAAATTGCAAGACTATCAGGCCCTTACATACCATTTTACCAATTCCAGCCAGACTTTTGAGCCTTTTTACAGATTTTCCAATTACTTCGACTTACACTCAAACCTAAATCAGGCTCTGGTCACCTTATACAAGGAAATGCCCTTAAATGATAAGCTCAAAACCCGGTATATCAACAACTATTACTCAGGTCACAATGAAGGCAATAATATCACCCCTACCAATTGGCCGATTTACCGGTGTACTATAGGCTACCCGGACAAGGAGGGCTTTATTTCCTGCGTTAATAATTAATGGTTAAACCGGAGACCTATAATACAAGCTTAGAAAAGCTATTGCACAGGTCCAAAAAATTTTATAAAGCTGATTAACACTGATATGCTAAACGCTTTGACATAATGACAAAAATATATAATACATTCTGCATGTATTTTTTAACTTCCAAGCTTAGAAGCTATCACCTATGTCCAGAATAGAGCGCTACCCAAGTATGCAAGATGCCAGCCACAGGGCCTGTGAACTGGTAAGACAAGCCGCAGAACAGGCCCGGGCAGCTAAAGGGTGGTTCAGTCTGGCCATTTCAGGGGGCAGCACTCCACGCCGCTTCTTGAGCATGCTGTCTCAAACAGAGTATATTGGCTGGAAAAACATCCACGTCTTTTTAGTGGATGAACGGCTGGTATCTGAGCAATCACCTGATTCCAATCTGGGACAAGCCAAAGAGCTATTCTTAAAAAAGGTACCCATACCTCAGGAGCAGATCCATGCCCCTTCAACCTCCCTGCCCTTTGAGCAGTCCGCCAAGGAGTACGAAGAAAGAATCTGGGGAGTTTTTGACCAGGATTTTCCTGAATTGGATATCATACATCTGGGTATGGGCTCAGACGGTCATACCGCCTCACTTTTTCCGCAAAGCACCCAATTGGAGGAAAATTCCCGTTTGGTCTCTGGTGTACCTGCCAGAGGCAGTCCGGCACTGCCCAGAGTGAGCATGACCCTGCCCCTGATAAATGCCTCCCGGATTGTATTTTTTCTGCTGCAGGGCGAGCAAAAGTCCAGTCTGGTGCAGCAGATAAAAGCTGGACAAAGAAATCTGCCTGCAGCACAGGTGCTTCCTAAGAATGAACTTTACTGGCTGCTGGCTTCCTAGTATACGTTCTCTAATATTTTTTAGCCTGCTATAAATTGTGAAGATTGGAGTTATAATATGCACAAGACAGACGAGCATCGATTATTCCTAAAAGATACACTGAGAAAATCAGTTGAT
>CAYUNZ010000090.1:0-3532 GCA_964446205.1 uncultured Desulfohalobiaceae bacterium
AAAAGATGAAAGCTCTTCAACCATCAGTTCAGATCATATTCCTTACCGGTCACGGATCGGTTGAGCTGTGCCAACAAGGCTTAAACCTTGGTGCCTTTGATTATTTGTTGAAACCAGCTGAGTTTGAGGAGCTGCTTAGGAAGATAGACAAGGCCACTTTGAAGCAGAGATAACCCACTTTGATTGATTACTGGGCAGTTAAAAGTTATCGGTTATCGGTTAATAGTTATTAGATAAAACACAAATAAATCGGAGAGTTATAACGTACCTTTCGGACATCAATAATCAAAAAAATGTCAATAACTACAGAATGTTGTGTAAAAACTTTTTACTCTCAAGTTGATTATAAGGAGATAGCCATGTTGGTCAAAAATTGGATGAGCCATCCTCCGATTACTATAGATTTGAATCAGTCTCTCACAGAATGCGCCAATCTCATGAAACATCACTCGATCGATACGCTACCTGTCATGAAAAAGGACAGACTGGTTGGAATAGTTACTGACAGTGATGTCAAAAAGGCATCAGCTTCGAATGCCACCTCCTTGGAAATTCGTGAACTCTTATACCTTCTGGACAAGGTCAAGGTCAAAGAGTTTATGACCAAAGAACCGATTAGCGTGCCAATTGATTATACAATAGAAGAGTCAGCTGAGATCATGCTTAAGAACAATATATCTGCCCTGCCAGTCATCGATCATGACAATAAGCTGGTCGGTGTGGTGACCAAAAACGATTTTTTTCTGAGCTATGTAGCCCTTACCGGGATAGATAAGAAAGGGATGCTCTTTGCCCAAGAGGTCGAAGACCGGCCGGGAAGCATTAAAGAGGTTACCGATTTGATCAGGAGGCACGGAGGTCGTCTGCTTAGCATCCTTAGCTCCTATTCAGGTGTCCAGGAAGGATATCGCAAGGTCTATATACGTGCTTTTCATGTAGATCGGGGTTCAATACCGCAACTAAAGACAGAGATAAGCAAAATTGTCAGGTTGCTGTACTGGGTGGATCATCGGGACAATCTCCGTGAGATATATGAAACAACCTGAGTTCTCTGACAGGTGGATGTCTATAGTAACTAATTTTAGCTTAACCAAAATCCGGTTGTTATCAGTTGTTGGTCAATGGTTATCCGGGAAACCGGATTTTAATGAGTCTTCTAATCAGAGGGACTGTTCATGACTATCAATATGGACACGGTCTCTTATCCTGAGAAATACGAGACCTACGTCGGCATAAAGGGCGGAGAAAGGATCTTCATCAGGCCGATCAAGCCGGAAGATGAGCCGCTCATGCAAGAACTTTTCGACACCCTTTCTGCCAGAAGCATCTACTTTCGCTATTTCTCACAAATGAAACAGCTGCCCAGGGATATGCTGGTCCGGTTTAGCCAAATAGATTATGATCAAGAGATCGCTCTGGGAGCCTTCAAGAAAGGGGGACAGAGGGAGAAGATGCTAGGGGTATCCAGGATCATCGCTGAGCCCGGTGGAGAGGAGAGCGAATTTTCGGTCCTGGTCAGCGATCCCTGGCAAGGAAAAGGCATAGGGGCCGCCCTGCTTTCCCATTGTCTCTACATAGCCAAAGAAAGAGGTTACAAACATATCTGGGGACTTGTACTTCCAGAAAACAAAAATATGCTGGCCTTGGGGCGCAAGCTGGAGTTCAAGGTCCAAAGATGTCCCGGTTCTACGGAGTATTTGCTCAAAATTGACCTGACTGCTTTAGAGTGGCGCGACTCGAAGATATGTCGGATCTTCCACAGCGGCAGGGAGGCTGTGGATCAAACTAAGCAGAAGTGTTTTGAAATTGGGAAAGATTAAACAAACGTTCCATTTTGGGAATAATATGAGATTTTATAACCTTATTCCAGGTATATTTAAGCGAGGTCATTCTGGCTTGATGTCTTATCCTTTGCCTTAGACAAGGTCGATTTTTCAGATACAGCATATTTCCAACCAGTTCATTTGTATCACAGCTCTCAACGACTACGGCGTTTTCCAAGTGCCGTGCATAGTCCTCTCCAGTTTCACCGACAAAAGAGACTCCCCCTGCGGCCATGGCTTCCAGTCCGACCAGCCCGAACGGTTCATGGCCACTGTTAGCCAGAACGGCATCTGCTCCGGCAAAGATAACTAAGGAGCCATTGAGTAAATCTAAGTCTGAGCCTACAAACCAGTTTATAGGCTCAGGTCGGATTATTTTTCTTTTTCCTGTTCAAAGACCCGGCCTGGAAAACGCAAGAGCTTCTGGATGTTGGCCTTTTTTATCCTTTCGTCTTGAGCCATCTTACGTTCGTAGGCCTGGGCTATTTTTTCACACAATTCCTCAAATTGGGCCGGTTTGAGGAGATAGTCGAAGGCCCCGAGTTTCATTCCGTCCACACTTGTCTCTACTGTCCCGTGGCCGGTTAAAAGTATGACCTCACAAAGGGGTTGTTTCTTTTTGATCTCTTTCAGGGTTTCTATTCCATCCATACCTCCGGGCATCTTTATGTCCAGGATAACTACATCAAATATTTTTGCATCTATGAATTCCAGGGCTTGTTCCCCGCTTGAAGCCCCAGTAGCTTCCAAGCCCCTTTTGTTTAGTCTATTGACAATAGTTTCCATAAAATCAATTTCATCATCAACGACCAATATCTTTATCTCCATAACCATCTCCTCTTTTCCTATAACTAAACCGTAAAAATTAGTTCATTACACTGATAATCATCCAGGTTAGCATATCGTGAACCGTGAACCGTTTCTCTTACAGTCCGCGGTAAACGGTCCACGGTCCACATTCTTCGCTTCGGACAACAGACAACGTTTTTGCGTTTTTAGAAAACAGGCCAGGAGAGGAAAGTCCAATAACCGACAAATGTCCATAACCACAAGACAATCATACATATTATCCATAAAGGGACACCATACTTAATGAAATCCATAACGTCCAGCAAACGTTCTCCGGTTTCCGGATCTTTGCCCATACCAAAGGCAATGGCATTATTGGGGGTACCAACCACAAGACAATGGGCAAAGGATGAAGAAAAGGCACAGGCTAAGCCCACTTTCCAGATATGGATATCTGTCAGGGGAGCCATGGGCAGGACAATCGGACCTAAAGCCGAAACAGTGGCCCCATCACTCATGAGGTTGGTCAGGATTCCGGTCAAGGCAGCCACCCCTACAGGCAGACCTGATCCCTGAGCCAAAAAATCAGGCAGGACATGGACAAATGACTGGGCCAACCACAGGGCACCACCGGTGAATTTCAGGCCGGCCCCCATGGCGCAGGCCGCAGCATAGAGGCCTACGACGTCAAAGGCCACATCCTTCTGGACATCCTCCCAGCTCAAGATCCTACAGATAAACATGGCCAGGACAGCCAAAAGCGTTGGACCGCCCAGGTCGAAGTATTTGCCCAGAAATATCCACATCAGGACCATAGTCACCAGGATGATAGCCATGGCCAGCTCCTTGCCTCCGAATTTGGGCAGATTGGCCACTTCCCGTTTGACAACCTGGCTGGGGTTCATGTCCGGGACTTTGAA
>CAYUNZ010000090.1:3632-10762 GCA_964446205.1 uncultured Desulfohalobiaceae bacterium
GCCACAGCCAGGATACCAAAGATAAATATAACCGCATCCTTCATGTAGGCCTTGGCAATCTCGTTGGGGGGAAGGATAAAAAAGAGGTACATAAGTACAGCGATCATGATGTCCGTTGCCCCTAGCGGCAGTGCCTCTGTGCCCCAGAACAGGGCGGCCAGGATCAGGATACCGATCATAATCTTGGCCATTTGGGCTACATCAGCCGAGTTTAACAATTCATTCTTGACCTCTACAGGAACAGGTTTGCCTTGGGCTTCATATTTTTGGGCCTGTTCAAAGGCCTCTGAGTTCATCTTTTTATTGACTGTATCAATGATTGTCTGGCATCCTCTTCCAGTCTTATATCCTGCTGGATCCTTGCTTTGCACAAGATTGATCAAACTTTGAGGTGGAGGGCTAAGGACCATGAATATCAAAATGGCTGCCCCGGCCAAGAGTAGAAGCGGCTTGTAGCCGGACTTATTTTTCCACCAGGCCTCATGTGTTTTTGAGGTTTTGTATTCCTTTGATGACCAATCTCCACTGGTAGTATTGCTACTTGTCATTATATCCTCCTTATCCAATCAGATAGTCACTATTTTGAGCCTTTGGGGAAGATTCTAAAGGCGGAAGCAGGAGAACGGGTCACTTGCCGTATCTTTTCCTCAGTGTCCTTTGTCTCTGCTTCTTCCTTTTTCTCCCAGGCACCTTTGATCTTCTTTTCCAGTTCTTCTATCTCGCAGGGTTTGGTCAGATAGTCATAGGCGCCTAATTTTAAGGCCTCCCGGGCAGTATCGATTGATCCGTGACCGGTCAGGATGAGTGTTTCGATAAACAACCCCAGCTTTTTGATTTCCTTCAGGGTTGTGATGCCGTCCATGCCTGGCATCTTGAGATCCAGGACAATGACATCAAACCTTTCCTTTTCCAGACATTGGATAGCCCTGTACCCACTGTTGGCTGTTTTGACTTCATAGCCTCTTATGGCCAGAAGCTTAGACATGTTGTCAGTAAAGACCAGCTCGTCGTCGACTAACAATATCCGAGTATTCATGATGTTCCTCCTAAATATTTTTTCAAATTTGGTTATGCTTTTAAGAATATTTATTGTTCTTGGAATTTTCTCTTAACCCTAGTATCAATCGAGCCTTTTTCAGGTTGAAGTGTCAGTTGATGGCGAATGGATAGGCAGGTAGATATAAAAGGAGGTTCCCTCCCCTGGCTGGCTTTCAACTTCAATACTCCCACCGAGTCGTTCAATTATCCCGTAACATATGGACAGGCCCAATCCGGTCCCTTTACCTACAGGCTTGGTGGTAAAGAACGGGTCAAATATCTTGTCCAGGGTATGTTGCGGAATTCCGCATCCGGTATCTGTTACTTGTATCTGGACCTGATTTTTGTCCTTAACTGCCTTGGTTTTTAAGTGAATACTCCCGTAGGACATGCCGGAATGAGCATCTATGGCGTTGGTGACAAGATTGAGAAAGACCTGTTGGAGTTGGGAGGGATCTGATGTAATTACTGGCAACTGGTCATCAAAATCAGAAAAGAATTTTATGCCGCTTGATGCGGCTTCCCGTCCCATAAGTTCAATTATCTCATTCAAGAATGAGTTTAGATCGACAGGTTCAACTACGGATTCGGTCCTTCTGGCAAACCTCAAAAGATTTTGGGTCAATCGTTTGCATCGCTGGACTTGAAGCCCTATTTGGTCCATGGAGTGGTGAATATTGGCCTTGAGCTCCTCAAGGGTCGGATTCTGGTATTGGCAGGAATCCAAAAGGAGTTGCTTCTCGGTCAGGATTATGCCTAGGGGATTGTTCAGCTCATGGGCCACACCGGCCGACAACTCTCCGACTGCGGCCAATTTGCCCGTTTGCAAGAGTTGTTTGTTCAATTCCTGGCTTTCTTTATCCCTGTTTTTTATGACCGAGACCATGTGCTTGGTGATCAGGATGACAACCAGCAAAATACAGATCGTACTCAAAAAAAGGAAAATAAGGGTTGTCTTGTTGGTCTGATAAATTTCGTTAAAGGCCTCGGAGTAATCCTGTCTGACCACAAGCATCCAATGGGGACTGTCCAGCCAGGTGGTGGCTACAAGCTGTTTTTTGATATCCCCCTTTTCTTTGTGGCTTGAGGCTTTTAGAGTGTGGAGGGCAATACCCGCGTGTTGTTTAACCGGCACTTTATAAGGGTCCTTGCCCATGATATGACCTCGAAAACGGGGTTTGGTCTGTAATTGGCCCTTGTCATTGACCAGATAGACATCTCCGCTTTGACCGATCTTAATCTGGGCGACAAAATCTCGAAAGCTTTCCGAATTTATGGTCGCCCGCAATATCCATCTGTGTCCCTGCTCTTGATTGGTAACGGCAATGACGAAATGAGGGCTCTTTCGGTAACCCATAAAGATATCGCTGATATAGACCCCCTTTCCCATGACTTCCTGGAACCAATGGGCCTTGATGTAATTTTTATCGATCAGATCATAGGGGCCGACATAAGCCAGATGATCGCCTTGATGATCAATTACCCCAAGATCTGTAAATGATTGGCCATACTCCATGTTCAAGAGACCCAATATTCGGCGCAAGTGAGATGTCTGGCTCATAAATTCCTTGGTATGGGTCTTGGCAATGGACTGAAGGGTTGATTTCCTGTCTTCCAGGAAGAGTTCGATCATGGTCCGGTGAGAGTCGACCTGGTTCTTGAAGTTCTGCTTGACCCGACCCTTGGTAAAATGTGTGTAGTGATAGTTAATCCCCCATCCAACAAGGACCAGGGGCACACATGAGCAGATAAGGGTCAAAAGGACGAATCTTCGAAAGAGTCTTTGATAATATTCTTTTGATTTCTCGTAGAGATTCTGGTTATATTCTGATCCCTGATTTTTAGAGGATTCCTGGTCATGGCTATGATCGCTCATAGTATGCTCCGATATGGTATTGATAAATCAGCATGATATTTTGCAAACAAGTCTAGTTGTCCCTTATAGTCCTTTTAAGCAATGAGCGTGCCATATTTGTTGTTGAGCTTTTAATATATATGTATTTGAAAAAATGGATTTAACTAGGATTGGAGGTATGAACGAAGCATCTGTTTGTCCAATGGGTGTCGAAGGTTTTTACAGTCTGTAAAGAAAGAGAGAAGATAATGTCTGTTTGTCTTTCAATTAGAGAGTATCTTTGTTCGGGATGGAAATATCTAGAATACGGCAGGTTAAGCCTGGAGGGTCTTAAGTAAGGAAAGGATTTTGGGCCAGAACCTCTTTCGGTTTATTGAGTCAGGGATTATGATTGACTTTATGGAATAAGACTTGCTGTAAAATTTATTCCAGGAAATCATTTCTTCGTCTTGCGGTTCACGGTCCAGGGTGAACGGTCAACATCTTTTGACTGTTTCGTTTCGCTGGCCAGGGTGTGAGGATCATGATATATATTTTGTTTACTATATGAGGTTGGTATGGACATAAGGAGCTTTTTCAAGACTCTTTTTCAGAAAAAGGCCGATCAGTTGCAACTTGCAGACATAAACAGCCTCAGAAAGGAATTCAAACAAAGATATCATGCCTTTAAGTTGCTCCTAAATGCCAACAACACTGCCCTGGAGCTGATGTCCGAAATCGACCAGAGCCTGAAAAAAGATATGCCCTTTGGCATGACCTATGTCCGGGCTATAAGCACACGGGTGTCGACAAATTGCTATCAGGTGATCCATCATCTAAACAACCTCGCTCCAGCTAAATATGAGCCTCTCTTTCAGCGTTTTCGGGACATCAGCCAAAAGATACAAAGTATCACCTCGGCCAGACCAACCTTGCCTGAGGGGCCCATAGCCATGTCCTTTGATCAGGTTGACAGTCGCCTTGCTCATTTGGTCGGGACCAAAGTGGCCAATCTGGGAGAGATCAAAAGACATATTCAACTTCCTGTGCCAGAAGGTTTTGTCCTAACTGCCAGGGCCTACGAAGAGTTCATGACTGCCAACGATCTGCCGAGTGAGATAGATCGGATTCTTCAAGCCACTGAGATCGATTCTGAGGAAAAGTTGTACACACTCAGTTCCTCTATCCAGCAGATGATCATCCGGTCACCTGTTCCGGATTCTTTGGCAGAAAGTGTTAATGAGCAGTGTCTTGACCTGGAAAGAAAGGTAGGACCTGAGCTCAAGCTGGCTGTCAGGAGTAGCGCCCTGGGAGAAGATACAGCCGGAAGGTCCTTTGCCGGGCAATATCGTTCTGAACTGAATATAAGCAAGGAAAATGTCGGTCAGGCCTATAAAGAGGTCTTGGCCAGCAAGTACAGTTTAACAGCCATGACCTATCGTTGGAATCGAGGTATCCCTGATGAACAATGTCCAATGAGCGTTGGCTTTTTGACAATGATTCAAGGAATCTGTGGCGGGGTTGTTTATACTCGAAATCCGGTCAACAAGGATGATGATGCTCTGGTTATAAATGCTGTTTGGGGCTTGCCCAAATCGGTTGTTGATGGACGTTCCCTGGCTGATGAATTTATTGTTTTTAGATCTGATCCTTTGACCATAGGTTATAGAAACATTACAGCCAAGAATACTCAGATCGTCTGCTATCCTGAAGAAGGGGTCTATGCAGTTGACATCCCGGAAGACAAGGCTGGTGAGCCTGTCCTGGAAGACAGGGAAGTGATCGAACTTGCCGAAATGGCCCTTGAGATAGAAGCACACTACGGACAGGCCCAAGACATCGAATGGACAAAAGACGAGCAAGGCCAGCTTTTCATCCTCCAGTGCCGACCACTACAAACCCGGTCAGACAACTTGATTATTGATGATCAGGACAAGGTCAGGCAAGAGACAAAATTCAGGGATTCTTTGCTCTATCAGGGGGGAATTACGGCCAGTTCCGGCATAGCTTACGGACCTGTCTATAAGGTGCATAAAGATCAGGACATCCTTAGTTTCCCTGAACAATCGATCCTGGTCACTGCCCAGGCCCTGCCCCGCTGGGCCACTGTCCTTCACAAGGCAGCAGCGGTCATTACGGAACAAGGCAGTATTGTCGGTCACTTGGCCAACGTGGCCAGAGAGCTGGACCTGCCGGCCTTGTTCGCAGTCAGTAATGGCTTACAATTTTTGGAGCAAGGTATGGAGATCACTATTGATAGTGATCATAAAAGCATTTATTCCGGCAAAGTAGACCTGCCTCAAGGACCCGGGGCCAGGAGGAAATCTCTCATGCCAGGAAGCCCGGTTTATGAAGCCCTGCAAGAAGTCCGCCAGGTCATTGTCCCCCTGAACTTGCTCGACCCCAAGGCCCCGGAGTTTCGACCGGAAAATTGTCGGACGCTCCATGATATCACCAGATTTTGCCATGAAAAGTCCTTGGAAGAGATGTTTCGCTTTGGCAAGGATCACAGATTCCCGGAAAGATCAAGCAAGCAACTGGTCTGTGATGTCCCGATGCAGTTCTGGATAATCAATCTGGATGACGGCTTTCACCAGGAAGTCTTAAATGATTGGGTCTCGATCGACAACATAGCCTCTATCCCTATGTTGGCCTTGTGGCAGGGCATGAGTGCTGTAGCCTGGAAAGGGCCCCCACCGATTGATGCCAAAGGCTTTATGTCGGTCCTGATGGAAGCAACGGCCAACCCCAATCTAGATCCTTCCATACGTTCCTGCTATGATATTCGAAATTACTTTATGATCTCAAAGCATTTTTGTAGCCTTCAATCCCGTTTCGGCTTTCATTTCTCCACTGTCGAAACCCTGGTTACAGACCGAACCTTGGAGAACTATATCAGTTTTCAATTCAAGGGTGGAGCAGCCAATATATCCAGGAAGATCCGCCGGGCATATCTTGTTGCCGAAATCCTGGAGGAATTCGGCTTCCAGACCGAAATAAAGGAAGACGCTGCCTTTGCCCGTATGGAAGACTATGAACAGCCTATTATGGAGGATGGCTTGAGGGTCTTGGGATATATTTCCATCCATACCAGACAATTGGATATGGTTTTGGGCTCTGACGATTCCATGCAGACCTATCGTCAAACCATTCTAAGTGACCTACAAAATATTCTCCGCAGGCAGCAGGGAGTTGGCTGATATCGATTCAAGGCAAACCGGTCTCATTTTGGCGCATTTTTTAGTTGAATATTTTTAAGGGTCTTTTACTTATCATCCTTATATCGGTTGGCCAGGAAATCACCGACATAAAACATGTACTCAAAATCAAGATCCATGTCCTCGGTCTTGTCAAGAATTGTTCCCAGGCTGGCCAGGTTAACCTTTTCCTTGTCTTGGTAACCTGCATGCCTGACAATGGCTACCGGAGTATCCAGGGGATAATGTTTCTTTAGTTTTTCGACCACCTCCTCCATATCCATAAACATGGTGAAAAAGGCCATTGTAGCTTGATGCCTGGCCAGGCTTTCGATCCTGTCCGACCCGCTGTAATCCTCGCGGCCAAAGGTGGCTGTCAGGATAACTGAGTGGGCCTTGATCCCGGAAGTGACCCCCTTTTCCAAAGCAGCATTGGCCGAGTTAAAACAACTGACGCCAGTGATGATCTCGGGATTGAGATCCTCGAAGGCCTCCATGTACCACATGTTCGGGCCGTATATGGTCGGATCTCCATGACATAGTACAGCAACAGTCTTGCCCTGTTTGACGGATCTACGTATTATCTTTGATATTTCTCTGAACTGGGCCATTTTTTCTTTATAGTTGAATCGCTTACTTGCCTTGAACTCCTCGGGACTTTTTCCGTAAACGGCAAAGATCCCAAAACCTGGATCATGGAATTCCTTGCCCTTTAATAGGTTGGGGAACTTGTCCCGGGTTTTCTCTCGACAAAAGATGATATCGGATTCCTTGATTTTATCGACGGCTTTCAGGGTAATGTTGTCCGTATCTCCGTTGCCGACACTGACCAGGTAAAGCTGCGTATCACCAGATTCAGCCGCATGGACAGGTTTTGTTAAAGATAAGGACATGAGCATCATGACTGGTAGCAATAAAAGAGTAGATACTTTTCGATTGGATATGTACTTCATTTTCTGTCTCTCTGAGATGTGGTTTTTGAATTATTTTTTGAATCAAAAAGAACCTTTCAAGGCTATCCCATAGGTTCGATCCGTCATTGGATAACCGTCTTCTTCCTC
>CAYUNZ010000091.1:0-10704 GCA_964446205.1 uncultured Desulfohalobiaceae bacterium
ATATTATTTGTCTTATTTTCATGAACATCAGACCTTGACAATGTTACTAAGCCCCTCATATAAGAATAGTGTTTCAAAACAATTAAAAATAGATTTTTTACTTACTCAGAATCTTTAACAACATAATGATGGAGATTGTTACCCTGCCACTTAATAATTATCAAATGAATTCTGCTTAGCTCGAATAATTTTGATTGATTTTCATCTTTTTTGTCATGCTATATAGAATAAAGTGGGATGATTGTTAAATATAATCTTAAGGGAGAATTGAATGCAGGATGAGATACTGAACAAACAACGTACATTTGCACTTTTAGGAAGCAGCGGAACCGGCAAGACTTCACTTGCTGAGATGCTCCTCTATCAAACCGGGGTTAGTACTCGTATGGGTTCTATAGAAAACGGAAACACCGTTATGGATTATGAACCTGAAGAGATCAAAAAAGGGGGGAGCATACAGCCAGGTTTTGCCGTGTATTCCTGGAAAAAAAACAGACATTTTCTTGTAGATCTCCCTGGTGACCCAAACTTTTTAGGAGAACTTCCCTATCTGATGACAGGGGTTGATTCTTTTATATATGTTATTGATGCTGTTGACGGGGTCAAGGTTCAAGACAAGAAGATATGGAATGACGCCCAAAAGAGTGAACTTCCTGCAATGGTGATTATAAATAAATTGGATAGGGAACGAGCCAATTTTGATCAGGCCCTATCAAGCTTGTCAAATGCCCTTGGTATCAAAACAGTCCCTTTATATTTACCAATTGGATCAGAGTCCGATTTTAAAGGCCTGGTGGATGTTATCCAGAATAAGGCCTATTTTTTTGAAGAGAATGGAAAAATTAGGCCCGGCCAAATACCTGAAGACCTGCAAGATGATATATCAGAGCTATATGAGGCCGCACTTGAAAATATTGCCGAGAGTGACGAGGGCTTAATGGAGAGGTACCTTGAGGAGGGAGAATTGTCCTCTGAGGAGATCCAACGAGGTTTGAAACAGGGGATTAAGTCTAGAGAAATCGTTCCTGTATGTCCTGTCTCTGCGGTCATGAATATAGGAGCTGAAATCCTCCTGACACTTATACAAGATATCCTACCCTCTCCATTAGAAAGGAAAGCCTGGTTAGGTGAGGACGGTAGTGAGAGACAGTCCTCCCCTGATTCGCCAATGGCTGGATTTATTATGAAAACCATTACAACTCTATTTGGTGGTCAACTCAATGTCTTAAGAGTCCTCTCCGGGACATTGTCTTCTGATATACAGGTTTATAACTCAGGAAAAGATACTAAAGAGAAGTTGGGACAGTTTCAGTGGCTTTTGGGTAAGAAGCAAGAAGCTTGTAAGGAATCAGTTGGTCCTGGAGCGATAGTAGCGGTGCCTAAATTGAAAACTATAGCTACTGGGGATACTATATGTGGAGAGAAGGACTCATTTGTTCTGGACTTGCCTAAATTACCGCCTCAAGTTTTGTCTTTTGCTCTGTCTGGGGCTAATAAAGAAGATGAGGACAAAATGATGGTTGCTCTTCAGAAATTACTGGAGGAAGATCTCAGTTTGAAAATGGAGCACAATGAGGAGACCCGGGATATACTTTTGTCCGGAATGGGGCAATTGCATATTGAAATGGCCGTGGAGAAGGTCAGAAGGAGGAATAAGGTTGAGATAAATCTTCAAGCCCCTAAAATTCCATACAAGGAAACAATTAAAGGCAAGGCAGAAGTCCATCACAGATACAAGAAACAGTCCGGAGGGAGAGGGCAGTTTGGGGATTGTTGGATACGAATTGCCCCCAAGAACCGTGGGGAAGGATATGAATTTGTCAATCAAATTGTTGGTGGAGTGATCCCAAAGCAATATATTCCAGCTGTTGACCAGGGCATACAAGAAGCAGCTCAAAAAGGGGTCTTGGCAGGTTATCCGGTGGTCGATTTTCAGGTTAATCTGTTTGATGGACAGTATCACAGTGTGGATTCTTCGGAAATGGCCTTCAAGATTGCCGGCTCACAGGCCTTCAAGAAGGCTGTTGAACAGGCTGAGGTAGTATTGTTAGAACCAATCATGAAAATTACCATATTTGTCCCAGATGAATACATGGGTGATGTTATTGGTGATCTTTCCAGTCGCAGAGGGAAGGTCCTTGGTTATGAATCAAATGAAGGGATAACAGAAATAAATGCCAATGTCCCTATGGCTGAAGTCCTGAGATATGCCCCGGACATAAGGGCCATGACTGGCGGACAAGGTATGTTCTCAATGGAATTTGATCATTATGAGGAATGTCCATCCCATATTCAAGAGAAAATCTTGGAAGAGATTCGGAAAGAGCAGGAAAATTGATAAGGCTGGATCTTTGGAGGAATAAGGGGGCCATTTTCAATATCAAGACGATATGTGGCGGATCAGCATCCAACAGCACTCTTTGTCTAGCAATAGTCGGTGACCTGATATGTTTTTTCCTGAGCCGCCGCTTGGCGGCTCTTTTTTTTTATTTTTTTGTCTAACATGTATTGGAATTATACAGAAAAGTACCAGTAATGGCCTTGGGTAATTTTTTACTAAATATCTTTTTCCTTACTCTTTTTATATCGAGTACTGTCTTGATTTCACTATCTGTTAGATTTTTAGGATTATTCCCAGGAACAGAATTGTGCTTGCAACGTCTTGAGACATATTGGGCAAAGATTGCAATCTTTGCCAGCCGGATGGAGATACGATTAGATATGGGCCAGATTGAACCAAGGTCCAATTACATATTTGTCTCGAACCATCAAAGTCATTTGGATATACCACTTATTTTGTCTCTTTTCCCTGAATATTTCCCTCGTGCTTTGGCCAAGGAATCACTCTTCCGTATTCCTATTTTCGGACAGGGGATGAAACGGACGGGGCATCTCCCAATTGATAGGGAGAACAGGCGTAAGGGCTTGGAGCATATCAAACAAGCTTCACAAAAGGCGCGAGAAGGGGTATCTATTCTCATATTCCCAGAAGGGAGCAGGAATATTGATATGAGGGGATTACAAGAGTTTCAGATCGGATCTTTTATTATAGCCATACGTTCCGGTGTTCCTATTGTACCGATTGTTCTTGACGGGACCAGCTCTATTCTCCCCAAGGGTTCCTGGCGGATTAAAAAAGGTATAGTTTATGTCAATGTATTGGAACCAATTCCAATAGAAGGGAGCTATTCTATAAAGGAACGGGAGCAACTCAAAGAGGACGTATTGGGTATAATGGAAAAAAACTATTCGGAGTTGCACACATGGAGGGAGAAGGAAAACAGCTAACAGTATGGCCTGTCGGTGGTTTCGGAGAGATTGGTCTCAATTGTCTTATGCTGGAAACGCCTAAGACGGCAGTATTGATTGATTGTGGTTTAATGTTTCCTGATGATTTTCATTATGGGGTCGATATCATTATTCCCCGACTTGAGTTTATTCTTGAGAAAAAAACTAAGTTAGAGGGAATAATACTAACACATGGACATGAAGATCATATAGGGGCCTTGCCTTGGCTATTGCCTGATTTAAGGGTACCTTTATATAGCTCAGAGTTTACTTTGGCCTTGGTGGAAAACAAATTGAGAGAATACAACCTGCCTTATGACCTGGCCCTTTATCCCATGGCAGCTCAGGAGAGTTTTTGTCTTGGTGAAATGAGATTTACTTTTTTCCCTGTCTGTCATTCGATTATACAGGGTTATGGGTTGGGCATTGAAACCCCGGTCGGGAATATAGTCCATACTGGTGATTTTAAGATTGATCGGAATCCCTTAGGGGGTCATTCCACTGATTTGGAGGCAATTTCTAAATTTTCAGAATCAGAGGTGCTCCTTTTGTTTTCTGATTCGACAAATATTGAACGTGAAGGATTTGCTTTAACTGAGAAAGAAGTAAAATTGACCTTAGAGGAGATCTTTCAAAAGGCCTCTGGACGGATCCTGATTACTTTATTCTCCAGCCATATTCAACGTATTCAGGAAATATACGAATTGACCAAACAGTTTGGTAGAAAAATGGCTGTTAGCGGAAAAAGCCTAAATACCAATATTGACATTGCTCGAAATTTGGGTCAGCTGGAGATCTCAGAGAGTGATTTCTGCAGCTTGGAAGAGTTGGGTCGACTGCCGGATGATCAGATTGTCCTTCTGGTGACGGGTTCACAAGGTGAGCCTATGTCGGCTATGACTCGCTTGACCGAAGGTACTCATCGTCAGTTACGAATACATGTCGGGGATACTGTTGTCATGTCCTCTCGATTCATACCCGGTAATACCAAGGCTATAAACAAGGTCATTAATAAGCTTTATAAGTTAGGGGCCGAGGTCATGTATGAGAAGGTCCAAGCTGTCCATGCCTCAGGTCATGCTCACCTTGAGGAGTTAAAGATCATGCTACGGGCTGTGAAACCGAAATATTTTATTCCTTTCCACGGTGAATTTCGTCATTTGATTAAACATGCCCAGTTGGCTAAAGACTGTGGTGTTGCCCAGGAAAGGGCTATAGTCCTAGAAGATGGCCAGCCTTTGACTTTTTATGACCACGGAGTTCGCTTTGAAGAGGAATTCAGTGCCAGATCGGTCTTGGTTGATGGTAAGGGTGTAGGAGATGTTGGGCGAACAATATTGAGAGAACGCCAACTTTTGGCTGATGAAGGTATGGTAGTCATGATCCTGGTTCTTGACAATGAGAGTGGAGAGATAATGATTGGTCCTCAAATTCAGTCCAAGGGTTTTGTATTTGAGCAACAATATGCCCATATCCTTAAAGGGGCTGAATCTATTGTTATGGATGTCTATGAAAAGATCCCTACAGGCTCCTGGAAAAAGTTAAGAGACCGAATCAAAGCGGCTTTACGTAGGTACTTTCGGAAATCTCTAGGTAGGGACCCAGTAATTGTTCCTTTGGTGATCACTATTTGATGCTGTATTTATCCAATAAAAACTTAAAAACAAAGAGTTTTTATATGCGGGGCAAAATGCTAAACAGCTGTCTTTTTTGAAATCTGAACAAGGTCAAGTGAGTGTGCGAATAGTTCGTCTAAGATACGAAGGGAATATCTATTTTGGTGTTCTCAATGATTCAGGAGTCCGACTCCTTAGCCCGGAGAGTGAGACTGGTCTAAAGCTAACTTGGAATCAGGTTTCTATTCTTGCCCAACCCGTTCTGCCAGGCAAATTGATTTGTGTTGGGATGAACTATCGGGCCCATGCTATAGAGATGGGGTCAAAACTGCCAGAAGAACCCTTGATATTTTTAAAACCGCCCTCTGCAATAATTGGCAATAAGGAATCTATTGTTTGTCCAAAGCAAAGTAACAATGTCCATTATGAAGGGGAATTGGCTCTGGTTGTTTCCCAAAGGTGCCGAAATATATCTAAGGAGCAAGCCAAGGATTTTATTCTGGGATGGACCTGTGCCAATGATATCACAGCTAGGGACTTGCAAAAGAAGGACGGACTGTATGCCCGGGCCAAAGGGTTTGATACTTTTTGTCCTATAGGGCCATGGATAGAGACTTCATTAAATGATCTTGGTAACTTGTCTTTAAAGACTTTGCTCAATGGTCAAATAAAACAAGATAGTTCTACTTCGGATATGATCTTTGATCCCTATTATATTTTGAGTTTTATTTCGGGTATCATGACTTTGGAACCTGGCGACGTTGTATTGACCGGTACACCACCAGGTATCGGGGCTATTTCACCTGGAGATGTGGTACAGGTGGAGATTGAGGGTCTAGGTTGCCTGATAAATTATGTTGTTTAATAACCATTCTAGAATTTGGATAAATTAATTTGCTTGACCCAAGGCCCATGTATTCTACTTGCTCATTATGCTTTTTTGTAATATCATCATAATCTTTGTCTTAGGTAATTGCAGTTATTTATAACTATTAGATTTATTAATTCACACACTTTGGAGATAGGGTCAGGGTGCCTGGACTGAACTATAATTTGAGGTCAGTCTAGGTAGGTATACCAGAGCCAAGGTGGAGGTAAAAAACCCAAAGGAGTATTTGTATGGCCTACATATCTATGAAGGCAATGTTAGAAACAGGTGTCCATTTTGGGCATCAGACCAGGCGTTGGAACCCCAAGATGCGTCCGTTTATATTTGGGGCACGTAAAGGTATTCATATTATTGATCTTCAGCAGACAATGCCGCTTTTTGACACTGCTTATGATTTTATCCGTTCTGTAGTTGCCAACAAGGGAAAGGTCCTGTTTGTGGGGACTAAAAGGCAGGCTCAGGATATTATTCAGGAAGAAGCTGATCGGGCCGATATGTTCCATGTTACCCATAGATGGATGGGTGGTACTTTGACCAATTTTCAAACAATTAAACGGAGCATTGACAGGCTTAAGGCCTTGGAGAGCAGATTTGAAGATGGGAGTATACACCGTTTTCCCAAGAAAGAAGTGGTGGGTATGCAAAGGGAACTCAATAAACTAAGGGCTGCTTTGGGCGGTATCCGAGATATGGATGATTACCCTCAGGCCGGCTTTATAGTTGATCCTAAAAGAGAAGAAATTGCTGTTCGTGAATTTAGACGTATGGGAATTCCCATTGTAGCTGTTACTGATACCAATTGTGACCCTGATCTTATAGATTATATAATTCCAGGTAATGATGATGCTATTCGAGCCATTAAACTCTTTTCGTCAAGGGTGGCTGATGCCTGTTTGGAAGGTATGGCCCAGCAAGAAGAGGGAGTTGAGGTAGAGCCTGAAGCTAATGAAGGGGAAGAGTCGGTAGAGCTTCCAGAAGAAGTAGAAGAAAGGCTCGAAGATGATCAACAGGATATGGAAATTCCAGAAGTTAAAGAGGAGGTCAAATAGATGGAAGTCACTGCGAAAATGGTTAAGGAACTACGAGAAAGGACTGGTGCTGGGATGATGGACTGCAAGAATGCCTTGAAAGAGGTAGATGGAGATGAAAAAAAAGCAATAGCCTGGTTGCGGGAAAAAGGTCTATCAAAGGCACAGAAAAAGGCAGGGAGGACCGCCTCTGATGGTATGATAGGTTCATATGTACATATGAATGGAAAGATTGGAGTCTTAGTGGAGATCAATTGTGAAACTGATTTTGTGGCAAAAAATGAAAAATTTCAGGAACTGGCCAAAAATATATCCATGCAGATAGCGGCATCTTCTCCATTGTGTGTCCGTAAGGAGGATGTCCCTGAGCATTTGATAGAGCAAGAAAGGTCTATATTTGAGAAACAGGCTCAAGCGGAAGGAAAACCGGATCATGTTGTTCAAAAGATTGTAGAAGGCCGGTTAAAGAAGTATTACAAGGAAATCTGTCTATTGGAACAGGCCTATATAAAAAATGATTCCATTACTGTTCAAGATTTAATCAATGAAATGATTGCTGTTCTCGGAGAAAAGATTGAAGTCCGGAGATTTGTGCGTATGGAAGTGGGAGAGAATCTGTCATGATCTGATTAGTTATAATTTATAAGGAAGTATTTATAACACTTTAAACACATTGGCGAAATGAAAATAGTTCTATGGATAATATGAAAAGAATGTTGACCGAGGACCGAAGAAAAAAAGAATCAAGCAGATCTGTCTGGTTTCAGGATAAAGTCTTTTCATGCTTGGTTGTGCCTGGAAAGGCATTATGGTTAAAAGGGAATTCATAGGGCAAAGATTTTGCCGGAGATATGGACTGCCAAAATAAGACTTAAGAGTAAGAGCCTGTTCTCAGGCAGGAGATAGACTCGGTAGGGCTATGTATTTACTTTGATAGTCTAGCAATTGTATCAGTATAAGGGATGTTCCCGAAGGGCATGGAGATTTATAAGCAATGGATACTCTGAAGTATTCTCGGGTGTTATTGAAATTAAGTGGAGAAGCTCTGGCAGGTGCAAATAAATCAGGTGTTGAGATTGAAACAGTAGATTCCATTAGCCAAGAAATAGCCGAGGTAGTCGGATTAGGCCTTGAGTTGGGCCTAGTTATTGGGGGGGGGAATATTTTCCGGGGAGTATCTTCTTCAGCCCAGGGAATGGATCGGGCCTCAGCCGATTATATGGGTATGTTAGCTACAGTCATGAATGGACTGGCTCTACAGGATAGTTTGGAACGGAATGGCCTTGATACGAGGCTGATGACGGCTATCAATATGCAGGAGGTTGCTGAGCCATATATAAGAAGAAGAGCAATTCGGCACCTTGAAAAGAAAAGGGTGGTTATATGTGCTGCCGGCACAGGAAATCCCTATTTTACTACTGATACGGCTGCTTCATTGAGAGCTATGGAATTAAAGGCTGATGCCCTCCTTAAGGCTACAAGAGTTGATGGTGTCTATGATCATAACCCGGAAAGTTGTCCAGATGCTCAGATGTATACTCAATTATCATATATAGAAGTACTCCAACAAAGATTGAGAGTTATGGATTCGGCCGCAATTTCACTGTGTATGGATAACAATTTGCCAATTGTTGTTTTTAACTTATTGAAACAAAAAAATATTAAAAGAGTAGTCTGCGGTGAATTCGTTGGGACTGTGGTCCAGGGAGGATAGTTATGGAGGAAGTTTTTCAAGATTGTGATCAAAAAATGAACAAGGCTTTGAAGAATTTGGAAAAGGAATTCCGTAAATTAAGAACCGGTAGGGCCTCTACCTCATTGGTGGAGGATATAATAGTAAATTATTATAACACAGCTACCCCTTTGGTGCAATTGGCTTCTATATCTGTACCTGACAGTAGATCGATCGCTATTCAGCCTTGGGATCGATACAGTATGTCCAATATAGAGAAGGCCATTATGAAGTCGGATTTGGGATTAAATCCGATTAATGATGGCAAAATTATTCGTATCAATATTCCTCCATTGACTGAGGAACGTCGTAAGGAGTTACTAAAAGTAGCTAAAAAATATACTGAGGATGCCAAGATAGCGATTAGGAATATTCGGCGTGAGGGGAACGAGCATTTAAAAAAAATGAAGAATAATAAAGAAATAACAGAAGATGACCTTCATAAGGGACAAGAAAGGATCCAGGTCTTGACTGATGAGACTGTAGAAAAAACAGATAGGTTGTTTCAGGAAAAAGAAAAAGAGATCATGGAATTGTGATACATGAGTTCTCAGGAAAACTGCCCCCCCTTGCGACATTTGGCCATAATTATGGATGGTAATGGTCGTTGGGCTAAAGAGAGGGGCTTATCACGAAGTGAAGGACACAAAGCCGGAACTGAAACAGCAAAGAAAATAGTGACTGAATCCAGAAAGATCGGATTAGAGTATCTAACCCTTTATGCTTTTTCCAAAGAGAACTGGACCAGACCAGGGGAAGAAGTCAGTTTTTTATTTGATCTTTTAATAAGATTTCTGCGTCAAGAACAACAGACCCTTATTGAACAGTCTATAAAGATAAATATACTCGGAAATTGGGAAGAACTGCCTTTCACGGTCTGTCAGGTACTTAAAGCAACGCGTGCCAAGACTCAAGAATGTAACAAAATGGTTCTCAATCTAGCCTTGAATTATTCAGGCAGAGATGAAATATTACAGGCCTGTCAAAATATTATAAGAGATCAGATCAAAGCGGACGATCTTGATGAGATATTATTTAGTCAATATCTCTTCACAAAGGATCAGCCTGATCCAGATCTTATTATCCGGACTAGTGGAGAAAGGAGATTGAGTAACTATTTGATCTTTCAAGCCGCCTATTCCGAGTTCTACTTTACTTCGGTCTTATGGCCTGATTTTGATGAGCAAGCTCTGCAACAGGCATTGAATGATTATAGTAGACGCCAACGAAGATTTGGCGGATTAAGTGACTCATGAGTTCTCACCTAAAACGTATTTTCACCAGTATTATCCTGCTCCCTTTTATTGTTTACGTCATTATTTGGGCCCCATATAATTTGTTTCTTTTTGCTGTTTGGGGTTTGAGTGCCCTTTGCCTTTGGGAATTCTACTCTTTTTTTTGGAATGGCCACAAGAATTTGGGTTTGAAACTGTTTGGTGTTCTGTCTTCTTTTTTTATAGTTAGTCATGATTTATGGGGCTTTTCTTTATTAGCTGTCTTCCTGGTTGCCTTTTGGGTAGTCCATCTCTGTTTCCTTTTTCAATTCAAAAAGAGCGAGTTTGTCTTATCCGACAATCAATTTGTGATCACAGGATTGCTCTATATCCCCTTTGCCTTCCATTTTTTCCTTAGCTTGAGCCCTAGGGAGATATTTTTTGTTCTTTTGGCTGCTTTTATTTCCGATTCAGGGGCATATTATTGTGGATGGCTGTGGGGAAAGAAAAAGGTCTGGGTTAACATCAGTCCCCAAAAAACATGGTCCGGTTCTCTGGGTGGTATGGGAATATGTATTTGTGCCTGTTGCCTTTTTGGCATTTTCTTGGGGGTGATAGCCTGGTATCATTGGATATGGATTGGACTTGTCCTAAATGGAGCTGCTCAATTAGGTGATTTTTTTGAGTCGGCACTAAAGAGGAGGTATGGGGTTAAGGATTCAGGCAAATTTTTGCCTGGCCACGGTGGCCTTTTAGATAGGTTTGATAGTGTCTTACTTGTTTTGCCTGTATATATGCTTCTAAAGGCATATTTGCAGCCTTTTATTTCCGGGTAGTATCAAGGTAAGATTATAATACAGTCATACATGTTTTTTAGATAACGATTTAACATGAAAAGAATGTCGACCGTGAACCGTGGTCCTTTTTAACTAACAAA
>CAYUNZ010000092.1:0-10568 GCA_964446205.1 uncultured Desulfohalobiaceae bacterium
TAACTAGTTTTGGTTTAAATGGGGGATGGCTTTATGACAATAAAAATCATGACCTTTATCCTCGCCCATTACCAGAAGACAAACCGAACAACCGTTTAGAGGCCTGCAGAATGCTAGCTGATTGGCAACTGAGCAAACCTGTCTATCAGCAATTCTATAATCCAGAATACAAGACCAAGATGATAGATGCCCTGGCCAAAAACTGGGATATTGATGGGATCATCCTCCATTATAATCGTGGTTGCGAAGGACTGTCTGTTGGAATCGCTGAAAACCGCCTTGGGCTATTGGAGTTAAAGAATAAAGTCATGGTCTATGAGGGCAACATGGGGGATGAAACCGAATTTGATGAATCAGCCACTCTCAAAAGATTAGATATATTTCTTGAAAATCTAGGCTTAGAACGTCCCGAGGACTGATGAAATTTGTATTGAAAAGACCTTATAGGAGATCCACAGGATGGTTGTTGCTGGTATAGAAAGTGGGGGCAAGAACTCAAAAGTCGTCTTAATGGATGGGAATGTTATTTTTGGCAAAGGGATCAATGTCACTGGCTTTGATCGAAAATCAGCCTATGCAAAGGCCTTAGAACGAGCTCTACAAGATGCTGGGATATCGAGGGACCAAATTGAATTTTTCGCAGTTACCGGTTGCGGGCAGGAGAGTGTTGAAGATGCCAATTACTATGTTAACGATATAAAAGCTATGGCCAATGCGGCCATGTATTTTTTCCCCTCTGCAAGAACCGTGGTTGATGTTGGTGGAGTAGAAGGGCGAACGGCAAAGATTGATTCAAGCGGGCGGGTAGTTGATTTTGCTATTAATGAAAGATGTGCTGCAGGGGCAGGGGCCTTTATCGAGTCTATGGCCAAAGTCCTGGAAGTAGATCCTGAGCAGATGGGCCCTATGGCCATGCAATCCAAGCAGAATATCCCGATCAACGCCCAGTGTGCTGTGTTTGCAGAATCCGAAGCTATTGGCCTTTTACTTGCCCAAACCGATAAAAAGGATATCAGTAAAGCTGTTCATGATGCCATGGCCAGTAGGGTTGCCTCAATAATACGTCAGATCAGCATTAATACTGACGTTGTCCTATTAGGTGGTTTAGGTCACAACCTTGGTTTTATTGAACCGCTAAGAAAAGAACTCAAAATAGATAGAGTTCTTGTTCCTGAATGTCCAGAATATGGTCCGGCTGTTGGTGCTGCTCTTGCAGCCAGGAGAAGAACGTGAACCAAGAACGGTGATGTGAACCGCAAGATGAAGAAATTAAGAAAGGTTAACCTTCTTCGGTAACCGAGACTTGATTGAGGAAAGTAAACAATGTCCGAGAAAAATCAAGAGATTTGGAAAGGTATAGAAAGCAACTGGATCAATCCAGACATAAACTGGCAAGAGGCTCAATACATAACCGTTGGTATTGATGTCGGTTCAGTCAGCTCTCAGGCATGTATTTTGGCTGATAATCAAATATACGCCTATGGGAATATACGGACATATCTCAATAGTTCGGATAGGGCGGCAAAGGCTTTGAACTATGCCCTTGAAGATACTGATATCACCGAAGACAGACTAGACTATGTCATTGGAACAGGTTATGGCCGGGTACATATGCCAATGGCCGATAGAACTCTGACCGAGATTGCCTGCCAGGCCAGAGGGGCCAACTTTATATACGGTCCCACGGTGCGAACTGTCCTGGATGTCGGCGGACAAGATATTAAGGCCATTCGCTGCGACCAAAAAGGTAAGGTTGAGAACTTTTTGATGAATGACAAGTGTGCAGCCGGGACCGGTCGAGGTATGGAGGTTTTTGCCGATCTAGTTGGTGTATCCATCAGTGACATTGGCCAGATGTCATTACAGGTTGATCAGGAGCCAGAGCCTGTATCAGAACTATGCGTCATTTATGCCAAAACTGAGGCCACTAGACTATTGAGAAACGGCTGGAGTATTGAAAAAGTCCTGGCAGCTTATTGTCGGGCCATGACTGAACGAATCTTTTCACTCACTGAAAGAATTGGCATTGAGGCTGATTTTGCTGTATCAGGAGGGATGGCCAAAAATCCAGGTATCATTAACCGTCTAATGCCTATGATCGGTCTTGAGAGATTGACAACCAATTGGGATACTCAAATCATTGGAGCTTGCGGTGCAGCCTTGTTTGGCCAGGCCCTTTGCCAAAAAGGCAAAGCCAGGAAAAAATAGAGACATGGCCTGTACTGGAGAAGATTTAATGAACCAGATCATGATGAAAATAAATGGACAGGAGTTAAAGGTTCAGGAAGAAACGACCATCCTTCAGGCGGCCCGGCAAGCCGGAATTTATATACCTGTCTTATGTGCTCACCCTGACCTGCCTGGAATCGAATCCATAAAACCTGTGGATTACATATACCAAGGGGAGCAAAAAATAGAAAATACCCAAACGGATAAACCAACCCCCCAAGTCTGTGGAATATGTCTGGTTGAAGTACAAGGAGCATCTGAATTGCTCCCGTCCTGTTCCACAAAAGTCCAGCCAGGCATGGTAGTGACAACTGAAAATGAAAGAATAACATTGGCCCGACAAAAAAATCTTAGTGAAATACTGGCTGATCATCCCCATTCCTGTCTGACTTGCGCCCAACAAGATGGTTGCAGTCGGACTCAATGTACTTTCAACATCCCTGAAAACGAACGTTGCTGCGATCTCTTTGGCCTTTGTGAGCTACAAAAAGTGGCCAACTATATAGGGATATCCAGAGAGACACCAAGATGGGTCCCAACAGATTTACCGATTCTTGATTCTTCACTATTTCTCAGAAACTACAATCTTTGTCTTGGTTGTCTCAGATGTGTCAGGGTCTGCTGTGAGGTCAGAGGTGTTGGTGCTATAGGTTTCGTTTATGACCTTAATGGCAAGATTCAAGTAGGAACTATACAATCTAGCTTGGAAGAATCAGGCTGCAGATTTTGTACCGCTTGTGTCCATGTCTGTCCTACCGGTGCTATACAGGACAATTCAGCCCCCAGATTAATAAAAGAGGAAAGTATTGTCCCCTGTCGGGCAGCCTGTCCAGCCAATATAAACATTCCGGAATATCTGCGCCTTATAGCTCAAGGCAAAAATGATCAAGCCAATACAGTTATTAGAGAAAAAGTACCTTTTCCAAGAATATTGGGAAGAGTTTGCAGTCATCCCTGCGAGGATGCCTGTCGAAGAAGAGAGCTGAACGAAGCAATCTCCATCTGTGCCTTGAAACGATATGCAGCTGATCGAGAGCAGGGGACCTGGAGACAAAAACAGATCGTTAAAAACAATACCGGGAAGAAAATAGCCATTATCGGGGCGGGTCCGGCTGGAATGACTGCAGCATTTTATCTAAAAAAGCTGGGACATAAGGTCAATGTCTTTGAGGTGGAAGCAAAGGCCGGTGGGATGATGAGGTATGGCATCCCGAGCTTTAGACTGCCTGTTGAGGTCATTGACCAAGAGCTGCAGGAAATCTTTGATCTGGGTGTTGATTTTTATCCAAATACAAGGCTGGGCCAAGACATTTATCTGGAACAGCTTAGGAATGATGGTTTTGATGCTGTTTTTCTGGCTGTTGGGGCCAAATTGAGCCGTAAAATTACTTTAACCGGTTCTAATCACCCGGACATCCTCTGGGGGATAGAGTTTTTAAGGCAAGTATCCTTGGGAAAAAAGGACAAGCTCAAAAAAAAGGTCGTAATTGTCGGCGGGGGTAATGTAGCTGTTGATACTGCTATGACCGTACTTAGATGCAGGAGGACTGAAGTAACCATAGTTTGTCTGGAAAGAAAAAAGGAAATGCCGGTCAACCAATGGGTGATTGATATTGCCCTTGAGGAAGGCATCTTCCTAAAACCTTCATGGGGGGTAAACAGAATACTAATTGAGAATGAACGTATTACAGGGCTTGAATTGAGAGAATGTACCTCTGTCTTTGATAGATATGGCCTTTTTTCACCTTCTTTTAGTGAGACAACAACTACAATTGAAGCTGATCAAATCATATTTGCAATTGGACAAGCCCCAGATCTATTCTTTATTGATCAAGGGCATCAGCTTAAGATCCAAAAAGGCTTGATTGTTGTTGATGAAAATAACCTGCAGACAAATATAGCTTCGGTATATGCAGGAGGAGATGCAGCCACGATAGATAATGGCACAATTATCCAGGCTATAACTTCAGGCAGAAAAGCCGCCAGTGCAATAGACAATTCACTTGGTGGCCAAGGAGATATTGAAGAAAACTTATTTTCCGGACAAAAACCAGCTGAATATCTTGGTCGGGAGGAAGGATTTGCCTACCAATCAAGGCAGAAAGAGCCGAGAATTGATCTCAGTCAGCGTAAGGGATTTCAAGAGCTATCCCTTGGTTTTTCAGAAGAACAAGCCCTTAAGGAAGCCAGAAGGTGTCTTCAATGTGATTTGCGTCTTTTTTTACAACAGAACCCTTTACCACCCAAATTGATTGAGACCTTTAGCCCAGAAAAGATTCAAGAGGTCCCTGAGACAGAAGGTGTCTATCAACTATACGATGGAAATAATTGTGTTATCAGCATTAAAGGCTGTCATGATATGCGAAAAGGGTTGATGGAGGCTTTTAATAGCACAAAGGGTGCTTTATACTTTGACTATGAAGAGAGCAGGATGTTTTCACAAAGAGAGACCGAGCTTATCCAGAAATATCTTCAAAAATACGGTCAGATGCCTGGAGACGGGGATTCAGATCTTGATGATCTCTTTTAAACCAGGAAAAGCTATAACTAGTTCTTAGGTAACTATAAGGACATCTCTGGTTATTTGATCTTTAAAGTCAATCAGTCCTTGTTCACAAATACGATAAAAGGGAATAGCCGCAGTGGTAAGAACATTTAACGTCAGACAGGGTTGCTGAAGATCCGCTCCTAATTGCCTCAAATGTTCTTTAATCTCATCTAGTTTGGTCACTACATCCTTGGCCTGGATATCAGGTAAAAGACCAAAGTAGGGCAAAGGCAACTCCGCTCTGATTTGACCTTTTGAACAAACTACAATTCCTCCTTGAAGCCCACGGACCCTGTTGACCGCCTGGGCCATATCAGATTCATCAGCCCCAATAACGATAATATCAGTTGAATCCCAGGTCGCACTGGAAGCAAAGGCTCCTTCCTTTAAGCCAATTCCATGGATAAGGCCCAAAGAGATTTGGCCTGGATTGATTACCCGATCAATAGCCGCGACTTTTATAATATCCCGGTCAATATCAATATTTATCTGACCATGCTTAACTGGCATAGACATAATTTTTTCTTTAGTGACCAAGTCGGTGATCTGATCGATAACCCTGACCTGGAGGTCCTCCTGCTTTGTCAAAGTCTTTATTGAAAAATCCGATGCTTGAAAGCCTTTTGAGGGTAACTTGACGGTCTTTCGATAGACTTCAGAGATCTGGTCTTGTCTAGGGTCTTTCAGGGCCTTGCCTTGCTCGGCAATTACAACCCCTTGGCTGATAACATATTCTGCTTGAATATTTTCCGGCTCAGGGATGATGACCATGTCAGCCTGTTTGCCAGGAGCAATCCCGCCAAGAGTTGAATCAATTCCAAAGTGCTCGGCCGGGTTCAGAGTGGCCATTCGTATAGCTGTAACAGGATCAAAGCCAAGATCAATCGCCTTTTGGACCAGATATTCCATGGCCCCTTTTTCCAATAAATCATGAGGAGTCACACTGTCGGTGACCAGGATCAAACGACGCAGATCAATGTCTTTGAAGTCCTTAATAGGAGCAATCATCTCCAAATCACTCCGAATACTACCTTCTCTGATCATGACATGGATACCTAGTCTAAGCCTTTCAACCACCTCTTCAACAGATATTGGTTCATGGCAGGAGGAAATACCAGTCGACAGATAGGCATTTAGTTTTTGCTTTCTGGCCCCGGCGCTATGACCTTCCAGTCTCTTACCCAGTTGAAGGGCTTCCTGCATAAGTGGTTTCAACTTATCCTGATTGCTAAGGACAAGCTGCCAATAGGATTCACCCAGACCTAGGACATCTTTATGTCTTAACATTTCAAGGGCAGAATTTTGGTCTAGGGGATAAATATTGGGGCTAATGGTCAGAAGGGGAGGAGCCAGAAAGAATATCTTTATAGGTTGGTCAGTTAAGACTTTGATTAGATCGAAGAATCCTTCTTTCCCGGAAATAAAAACCGGCTCCAGGGTTTCAGTGACCAATGTTGTTGTACCGCTGGGAATAACATGCTTCAAAAAATCAATCGGTTCGAAATATTGACCAAATATATGGGTATGGCCGTCAATGAGTCCTGGTATCAAGGTTTTTCCCAAGGCATCTATGACCTTGGTCTTATGACCAATAGTTTGATCACTGGGTAATTGACCAACAGAGGATATCCAATTGCCTTTTACAGTGATTGTCTGATCGGTCAGGATCTCTCCTGTATATACATTGATCAATTTTGCATTCTTGATGACTAGATCTGCTTCTTCCCTGCCAAGAGCCACGTCAATACAATTTGGAAAAGAATCTTCCCCCATGAAAACCTTCCTTGATCATAACACAGCACTCCTCTGTTTTAGAACATAAGTCTTGTTCCAACAGAGAAGTGCTCCAAATAGATGTTTAACGTTCCTTCCAGACAGGTTTCCGTTTATCCAAGAAAGCAGTCAAGCCCTCCATGGCATCCTCTGTTTTCATTAATTTTTTGAGATAGGTATCCTCAATTTGATTCAGAACACGTTCCTGTTCTTCATCAATTCCGTGCATTATGGCCTGTCGAGTATGTTTAAGGACCACACCGCTATTTTGAGTAAACTTTTGTATAAACTGTTGGGCCTCTTCCTCTAATTTGTCAGGGGAGACTACCTGATTGATCAAACCAAGTTCTTTGGCTTCCTGTGCACCAATGACATCACCGGAGAGAATAAGCTCCATTGCCTTTTTGCGACCCATAATACGTGGGAATATAAGAGCAGCTATCGGAGGGAAAACCCCGACATTTATCTCTGGTTGACCTATTTTGGCCTTTTCCGAGGCAATAACAAGGTCACAGTAAACAGCCAGCTCACATCCTCCGCCTAAGGCGGCACCATTCAAGACAGCAATTGAAGGTACGGCTAACTTGTCCATATTTCTAAA
The DNA here is from genome assembly GCA_964446205.1 of uncultured Desulfohalobiaceae bacterium. Lineage (GTDB taxonomy): Bacteria > Desulfobacterota > Desulfovibrionia > Desulfovibrionales > Desulfothermaceae > CAYUNZ01. The sequence goes on from CAYUNZ010000092.1 coordinate 7,152, forward strand.
CATACCGTGAAAGGACTCAATCATCTTTGGGGCAAGATCCCCCATATGCTCACTGACATCAACACCACTGCTAAAGGACTTACCTTCAGCTCGGAATACCAAAATTTTGACTTGCTGTTTCATAAAATCCTGAAGTGCCGAATTGATTTCATCCATCATGGCTATATTCAGGATATTGAGAGGCTCCCTGTTAAGGACAATAGTGGCCACTCCATCTTTTATATCTGTTTGAATATGTTCAAAACTCATATTCTTTTAACCTCCTTGGTTGATCTAGCCGATATATCCACCGTCAACAGCCAAAACCTGCCCAGTGACATAACTGGCTTCGTCTGAAGCAAAAAAGACAAAAGCAGGGGCGATATCTTCCGGTTCTCCAAAACGGCCGAGTTGTATTCTGCCCAAATAGATCTCTCTTAATTTTTCATCTGTTCTTACTTTCTCCGTCATCTCTGTAGCTGTGATCCCGGGACAAATGGCATTGACTGTGATATTATAGCGGCCCAGTTCTCGACAGGCAGACTTTGTAAAGCCAATAACCCCGGCTTTGGCTGAACTGTAGTTGATTTGACCAATTGTGCCAAATAGACCGGCTGAGGAAATAACATTGATAATTCGACCGGATTTTTGCTCTTTCATATACCGTCCTGCAGCCTGGCTACCATTAAAGGTCCCCTTAAGATGGATATCAATGATCTTATCCCAATCCTCTTCACTCATTTTGAGGAGCATGCCTGGCTTGGACATCCCGGCATTATTGACAAGGATATCAACACCACCAAGTTCATTGGCTGCTGTCTCTACCATTTTATGGGCATCTGAATAATTGCTGACATCAGCTTTGACCGTGACAGCCTTTCTGCCCATACCTTCTACTTCTTTTACCACCTCCTGAGCTGCTGCGTCATTGCTGTGATAGTTTACCAGTATATCAGCACCTTCTTTGGCATAGGCCAGGGCTATAGCTCGACCGATACCACGGCCTCCACCTGTAACTATGGCTTTTTTACCTTCAAGTCTCATATCCATTCACCTTTTCCCAAAATATGTTTTATGTTCTAGATAACCAATATCCTCTGGAAAAAATATGGCAGGCACGAAATGTATCTATTCATGCCTGCCATATTTCAATAAATTAATCAATAATTAAGTCATACAACAAGGATTATTCCTTTGGCTTAGGCACAACTGCTTCTGCAACTTCCTCATAGTGCTTGCCATCGGCCAGGAGCCTTCTATAGGACATAAAGTCAATATCTCTGGAACCAGTCATTTTGGAAGTATTGAAAGCGTTAAAGCCAATATAGGCTTCAGTATTCATGTTGGCAGCCAACCAATAGATCTGGGTACTCTTTAGGTTGTCCCAGAAGTATTTCTTTCGTGCTCTGACATCCTCAATAGTGTTCATCAAGCAGAGCACGGTAGTGTTGCTAATGGTCCAAATCATATTGTCGATAAAACCTTCCAATTTACTCCAGTCAGTCTGGAGACTTTTGATCTCTTCCTTGGCCTGTTTGAAGGCATCGCCAGTCTTATACTCTCCGTAAACAATATCTCCGTTCTCATCGGCATATTTATCAGTAATAACCCTGGGGTCTCGAACCCATTCGCCCTTGTCGTTTTTCTTGATTGGGACGGCCTTGGTGATAGCTCCAATGCGCTCCATCTTGGCCGAGCTCCACATCTGATTGGAGACAGACTGCCACATGGCCTGTTCTATCGGCATATTCCAAATCAGAAAGTTGGTAGCTCCACCAGTGGGAGTAGAGCCGTGCCTTGTCCCTGCCTGCCCAAAGGCTGCTGTATCAGCAGCTACAGTAAAGTCACAGGCCTGACCTATCTCCTGACCGCCAGCAATACTCATTCCGTTGCAATAACGGATGGTCGGTTTGCGGGCCTTTAAGATAGCATCAATTGTCCCTGAGAAAAGATCCATGTATTGGGCATATTCCAAAGGTCTTCTGGTATAATACTCAGCATATTCCTTGGTATTTCCACCGGTACAAAAGGCCTTATCGCCCATTGAGGTCAGGACGATAGCCACAACATCTCTCTCCATAGAGGCCTTATGCATTCCGGCTATGATGCCTTTTAGCATTTGAGTTGTATAGGAGCCAAACTGGGACGGATTGTTCATAGTCACCCAGGCAGTATATAAACCATCTATATGCTCACCGGTATTCGGATTAACAAAAGGCTTTTTTTCATAGGTAGTGCATGGAGCCTCAGTGCCAAAATGTTCATCGCCAAATAAATGATGGTCCTTTAATTCATTATCTCTTGGTAACCAATCTGCCAATGCCATACTTTATCCTCCTTATGAATTTTTCTTGGTTTATACGTAATTGTATTATCTATCCAGGCCAAATATTTAGAAATCAGGCTCAAGGATGATACGCCTTTCCGGCGGTTGTTTGTGAGCCTCCTCAAAGGCCTCTTGAATAGTACTCATCGGTCTGGTCTGAACAAAGTCGGGGAGATTGATCTTACCACTTATAACTAGATCCCGGACAGCAGGATAGTACTCAGGCAAACATCCCCATGTACCGATCAGTTCGGCATCAAAGGCCATGAGCCTGCTGATGGAATATTCGACTTTCTGTGGACCGAAACCAACTACCATCATCTTCCAGGTAAAGCTGAGCAGGGCCAAACCTGTCTCTTGACCGGGTTTTGTTCCGCTGCATTCAAAGAGCTTCCAGCCATGGAGCGGCAGGCCGTTTTTCTTACGGAAATCTTTAAATTCATTGGCCACATCTTTTGGGCTCTTGTTATAGGAGTTGATCGTGGCATCAACACCATAGGACGTCATTTGTTCCAAACGCTTATCGCTGATGTCAATGGCCAGGACCGTGTTGGCACCCAAAGCCTTCAACTCCTGAGCCATATACTGTCCAACACCGCCAATTCCGATGACTATGGTATTGTCCCCTATGTCAACATCAGCCCTTTTGGCTGCCTGATAAGGGGTAGTAGCGGCATCGGCCACTACAGACAAATGTGACAAGGGGATACCTTTTCGATCCTTTATTTCGCAAAGATCAATGCTCGGGACTGGGATATGGCTTGAGAAACCACCATAAATACCCATGCTGTTGCCAGGCATCTTTTGGTTCATACATCTGTTGCCTCGGCGAGTCTTGCACAAGATGCATTGTCGACAGGGCATAACGGCAGGGATAATGACTTCTTTCCCAACCCATTCATCGTCACCGGCCACAACCGTTCCGGAAATTTCATGACCCAAAGTCATGGGCGGCTTGTTGACTGTTGGCACTCCATCGTAAAAAAAACCCAGGTCGGTGTGACAGACACCACAACCAGCGACTTCAACCAAGACCTCCCCGGGTTTTAGTTCCGGGACATCGATGGCGGTTTTCTCCAGCTTTCCTGGAGTCACTTCACCAGTTTCTTTAT
>CAYUNZ010000093.1:0-10374 GCA_964446205.1 uncultured Desulfohalobiaceae bacterium
CCGGATATGGAAATAACAAGTTTTCAATTCGGAAACCAGATTTTTTTCGTTTGGCTAGGAAATCAAGAAATTATGAGGAGGCGTATCTTAATACGTTGACGAATAATTTTGCAGACTGACGCAGCCAAACGGAAAAAGGGCAGTTTCCGGATGAAAACTAATTAGATCTTGGTTTATAGCCTTATGCTAAGATGGTCATTATATCCAAAAAAAGCGGGGTTAATAACCCTGCTTTTTTTGATTGCAATATATCTTGAAACTAGACCATAGGAGTTAAAGATGCGGCAATTGACCCATTATCAATCCTGGGAAAAGCTTTCCCATCATTATCAGGAGATTCGAACCCGGCATATGCGGGATATGTTTAGGGAAGATCCGGATCGGGCCGTCAAGTTTTCCCTTAGATCAGGTCCGATTCTTTATGATTTTTCCAAGAACCTGATTACTCAAGAGACTCGGGATTTGCTCATTGAATTGGCTAGGGAGTGTCAACTGGATAAAAAAATTCAAGCCATGTTCAGCGGTCAAAAGATCAATACTACCGAACAGCGAAGTGTCTTGCATATCGCTCTTCGAAACCGTGTTAACAGACCGATATATGTTGATGGACAGGATGTCATGCCTGAGGTCAATTCTGTCCTGGAACAGATCAGGGACCTGACCTCCAGGGTCAGGGACAAGGAATGGAAGGGTTATACCGGGTTGCCAATCACTGATGTGGTCAATATTGGCATTGGTGGTTCTGATCTGGGTCCGAAGATGGTCACTCATGCCCTTAAGGCCTATAGTAAAGATGACCTTCGAGTCCACTTTGTCTCCAATATTGACGGCAGTCACCTGCTTGAGACCCTGAAGGGCCTTTCCCCGGAGCAGACATTGTTTATTGTTGCCTCCAAGACATTTACCACGCAAGAGACCATGACCAATGCCCATTCAGCCAGACAATGGTTTATGGATCAGGCTAGGGATGAACAAGCTGTAGCCAAACACTTTATCGCTGTGTCGACAAATACCAAGGAAGTTGAACGCTTTGGTATAGATTCAAATAATATGTTTCGATTCTGGGATTGGGTCGGCGGGCGTTACTCTCTTTGGTCGGCCATAGGTTTGCCAATTGCTTTGTCCATAGGCATGGAGGGATTTGAAGATTTGTTGGAGGGTGCCTATCAAATGGATGAACATTTCAGGACTAGCCCGTTTGAAGACAATATCCCGGTTTTGTCCGGCTTACTTACAATTTGGTACAATAATTTTTTTCAAACAGAAACTGTTGCTGTGTTACCTTATAATCAGTATCTTGCGGAGTTTCCAGCTTATTTGCAGCAGGCAGAGATGGAGAGCAATGGTAAAAGGGTGACTCTGCAAGGTCAGGAAGTGTCTTATTCAACCGGTCCGATACTTTGGGGCGAACCAGGGACCAATGGTCAACATGCCTTTTTCCAGCTGATCCATCAAGGGACAAAGATTATCCCCTGTGATTTTATACTTTTTGCCCGAAGTCCCAGGACTATGTCCAGTCACCACCGTATCCTGTCGGCCAATTGCTTTGCCCAAACCGAGGCACTTATGCTGGGAAAGACAGCTGACGAGGTTTACCAAGAGCTGCAGGCCCAGGGAAAGAGTGACTCGGAATGTCAACGGCTCATGCCTCATAAGGTCTTCCCTGGCAACCGACCCTCCAATACAGTCTTGATTGAAGAACTGACACCCAAAAATCTTGGCAGGCTGATTGCCCTTTATGAGCACAAGATTTTTGTGCAAGGGGCTATTTGGGATATCAACCCCTTTGATCAATGGGGTGTTGAGTTGGGCAAACAGCTGGCTAAGGATATTTTGCCTGAGCTTGAGGGTCATAAAGTGGTCAAAGATCATGACTCCTCTACCAACAATCTTATAACTGCCTGGAAGGACATGTAAAGGAAAATGGCTGATAACATGTATTTGCCTCTGATATTAGAAGTACTTGATGAGCATGATACCTCCGGACAGGAGGATGACTCCCAAAAAACGCATGAGATTGAAAGGATGGACCGGGTAACTGAACAGACCGAAGTGATCCAGGATTAGGGAGGCCAGCATTTGACCGGCCAAAAGAAAGGCAAACATGGTCGTAGCCCCGAGTCTTGGAGCTGCGGCTATGGTTACTGTAACCAGAAAAGCGCCACAAAAACCACCCAACCATACCCACCACGGGGCTTTGGACAGGGACTCAATTTGTGGCCAGGGGACTCGGATAACCAATACATAGGTCAACAAGGCCATGGTGCCGACAAAGAAAGAGATCAGGGCGGCCAAGAAGTTACTGCGGAGGAATTGACTCAGATGGGCATTTATGCCTGCCTGGGTTGGGGCCAACATCCCGGCAATCAAGACAAGAATAGTAAATAGGAATATTTTCATAGGTAACCATCAATGACACAGTTGTTTGCCTTACTGACTGATTTTGGGATACAAGATCCCTATGTCGGACAGATAAAGTCGGTTATCCTAAAGGAGTTTGGACAATGTAGCTTTTTGGACATCTCTCATCAGATCCTGGCTTACAATGTCAAACAAGGGGCCTTTTTCCTGGCTGCTACCTGGTCATACCTGCCGGAAAAGACAATATGTATTGCAGTTGTTGATCCTGGTGTGGGGACCAACAGGTCAATTCTGCTTATAGCCAAAGATGGAAAATATCTCTTGGCCCCGGACAATGGATTGTCCAGTATGCTTTTTCAGTTGCCTGGACATATGCAATTTTGGCGCATAGATTTCAGCCAATTTTTAGGTAGTTGCAGCCCGACTTTCCATGGCCGGGACATCTTTGCCCCTTTGGCTGTCAAACTGGCTCAAGGAGAGCAGCCTCAAACATGGGCTGCTGAAATAGGCTCAGAGGACGTATATAAACTCAAAGAGAGCCAACCTGATTTGAGTGATGGGAAAATCGAGGCTACGGTCATTCATATCGATCATTTTGGGAATTGTATCTTGAATCTGTCCATTTACTCCTGGTCCGGAACACTGGCACCGGGAAGGTCTGTTAAGCTCTTAGATCCGCAAAGGGCTTCTGTCTTTGTCCGGACCAACTATGCCGATATCCCGGACGGCCAATTGGGAATCATCCCGGGAAGCCAGTATTTCTATGAGCTGGCCTGTGATCAAAAGTCATGTGCAGACAGACTGAGTCTTGAAATAGGTGATACCTGTTTCTTTCAGCTTTAATGTATTGTTTCCGGTACTTCTTAATTTTTCGGTCAACGTAAAGTAGCTAATAAATCAATTGCACAGCTTGTATGTTTTTAGTGTCAGCCCAAGCCCAATCCGACATGCATAATCTGCCCGGTCAAAGTAGTCTCATATCCTCCCAGGGCAGTGATTTTATCCTGTATTGCTTGTTTATTTATTATGTCCCGTAAGGTTTTGATCTTTGGATCTTCCAGGAATTGGTTGGGGATAATCAGGTCATAGCGTTCTTTGGCCATAGGAATGAAGTCAAGGTTTAAGGCCTTGGCTGCGGCAAAGATTCCCATGCCACAATCAGCTGCTCCACTTAGTACATTCACTGCTACAGCCATATGGGTGTACTCTTCTTGATCATATCCTTGTATTTGTTCAGGGCTTATATCGGTTTGATAGAGTTGGTCGTCGAGTAATATCCGTGTCCCAGCACCTCTTTGTCGGTTGATAAACCGGATGTCATCTCTGGTCAGGTCATCAACTGAGCTAATCTGTTTGGGATTCCCTTTGGCGACTATGAAACCCTGATGACGGATGACCAGATTGATAACTGTTACTTGGCTATCAGGTAAGTATTTTTCAAGAAAAGGGAAGTTGTAATCCTGGGTTTTTGGATCAAAGAGATGGGCCCCACTCATATGAGCGGTTCCATTTTTGACTGCCAAGAGCCCCCCCATACTGCCAACATGTGTGGAGGCAAGGCTGATAGGTTGATCAAGGTCCATGAGTTCATTGGTCAATAGGTCCAGGGTATTGTCATGGCTTCCAACACAGACCAGGATGTCTTTCAGATCTTCTTTAGGGACAAATAGTTCGGCCTCAATAGGGGTGTCTGGTCCCTGGCCTTCAGAAGAGGCAGGAATCCTGGCCATGCCTTGTGCTTTGGTCAATGATGTAATCAGGCCAGCCCCACGGGGAAGTGGTGTGGCTACATAATTTTGGCCCACTTTACCAATGCTGAGACGTAAAAATTCCTCTTGACCCAGCTTGGATGGTATCTTTCTGGTCAGATAGACTGAGACTGTAGATCTTTTGGCTGGGGTAGTGTGACAGAGTCTGGCTATAAGAGGCTTGACAAGTTGATCAAAACAGACCACAGAGCTGACTGGATAACCTGGTGCCCCGACTAGAATTGTCTTGTCCGGAGTTAGTCCCAGGAGACTGGGTTTGCCGGGCATAGCCGCAATGCCGTGAACAAGTATCTGACCGTTCTTTTCCATGACCTTACGGGTAAAGTCCTTGCTGCCTGCAGAGGATCCGGCCCCAATAATAATTATATGGGCCTTTGAGCTTAAGGCCTGTTTAAGGGCCCGGTCGATCTCCTCTTCACTGTCCGGGACCGGGGGGATACGTTCTACAATACAGCCCAGAGACTCGGCTAGGATGCGAATGACTTGGGAGTTGCTTTCAATGACCTCGCCGGCCTTGGGCCGGGGTTGTTTTTCAAAGTTAAGGACCTCATTGCCCGTGGGTATGACCGAAATCTTGGGTTGCTCCCAAACGGACAGTTCCCAAATACCGCCACTTAAAAGGGCTCCAATACAAAAGGCGTTAAGCAGATAGTTTTGCGGCAGTATCAGCTCAGTAGCTACAATATCTTCACCAATGCGGCGGACATGCTGCCAAGGGAAGGCCGGGGACTCAATCCTGACCGTATTATTCCCTTTTTGTTCAATATATTCGATCATGATTACGGCATCAGTGTGCTCAGGCAGTGGGTCCCCGGTATTGACCCAGTGATAGTCTTGGACATTAGTTAGCTCTACTGGATTGCCTTCCCGAGCGGTAAATGTTTTTTTCGCCTCGACAGCAATCCCGTCCATAGCAGCACTGTGAAAGGTAGGTGAAGAGTATTTTGCAAATACGGGTTCAGCGGTAATTCTTCCGGCAGCATTTTCGGTCTTGATGATCTCAGTATCCAGTATATCTTGCCCCTTTATTTCGGTCTTGACCATCTCGACCGCTTCATCAATGGGTAAGGTCTTTAAGTAGACATTTCTTTTTTCAGACATAATTCAGATCTCTTTATTTTTATGTATGGACCTTCTGCAATCAGATGCCAACACCTAAAAAGTTACAATTTTATGTAGTATTGGTGATCCTAACATGTTACGTTTGAAAATACATATAGCCTATACTGGCAGTTATTTCTCTGGTTGGCAAGTCCAACCTGGCCAGCGTACCATCCAGGGTAGTATTGAACAAGTATTTCATCAAATATGTCAAAAGGAAGTTCGGGTCCATGCTTCAGGCCGAACCGACGCTGGTGTCCATGCCTTGGATCAAGTGGCTCATGTCAATATCCCTGATCAAAAGGAGAATATCCCCTGGCTCAAGGCATTGAATTCTCTTTTACCACAAGATGTGGCTATAACCGGATTAGAGTCTGTTAGTCAAGACTTTCATGCCAGATTTAGTGCCTTAGGGAAAGAATACATATATATTCTGTGGACCAATCCCGATTATGTTTTACCACAAGTCCGTCCTTTTGTCTGGCCAGTCGGCAGACTGAATCTGCAGGCTATGGATGAGGCCAGGCAGTTTTTTTGTGGGCAACATGATTTTTCGGCCTTCAGGAATGTAGGTACTTGTTCACAAAATTGTGTCCGTAAAATTTTTTATATCAAAAGGGAACAAGGTTTCAATAGTAATGAGACAATCTGGCGTTTTTATGCCAATGGGTTCTTGAAACAAATGGTCCGGAATATAATGGGATGTCTGGTTGAGGTCGGCAGAGGAAAGCTTGCAGTTCAGGAGATTAAAGCCCTTATGCAGACCAGGGATCGGACTTTACTCCCAGCTACTGCCCCGGCAAAAGGGCTGTGCCTGAACAGGGTGGACTACTCTAGATAATATGTAAAGAATGTTGACCGTTAATCGTTGAGTGGAGGAAGGGAAATAAGACTAGACAATTAAGTGATTTTTATTTAAAATTTAATCAACTAAGAAGGTATTGACAGGCTATTGGGGTTAGTATGGAGATTGTTTTCGATCCAAAAATATGCCAGCAGAAGTGTTTGCAAGAGCGTTGTCTGGACAAGGTAACCGCTCTTGTGCCGACAATGGGGTATTATCATTTAGGGCACCTGCAACTTATGCAAAGGGCAAGAAGGCAGGCTGATACAGTGATAGTCAGTTTGTTCGTCAATCCGTCTCAGTTTGGACCAGGAGAAGATTACGACTCCTACCCCAGGGATTTTGATCGTGATGCCCAACTAGCTGATGCTGAGGGGGTGGACATACTGTTTGCACCCAAGAGTGAAGATATGTATGCCCAGGATTGGAGGACCAGTGTCTTTGTTAGTCAATTGAGTCAAGCCTTGTGCGGCAAAAGCCGCCCCTATCATTTTCAGGGTGTCTGTACAGTGGTCAGTAAATTGTTTAATTTGACCATGCCCAGGATGGCTTTTTTTGGTCAGAAAGATTGGCAGCAATTGGTCATTATTCAAAAAATGGTCCAGGATCTCAATTTTCCGGTCCAAATCATTGGCTGCCCGATCGTGCGTGAGGATGACGGTCTGGCCATGAGCTCAAGGAATAATTATCTTGATTATAAGCAGCGTCAGGAGGCGGCCAGGATCTATGCCGGACTCATCCGGGCCAGAGAATGGTACTTACAAGGGCTTAGAGACGGACCGGCCCTTTGTTCTGCGTTAAAAAAATATTATTCTCAGCATATACCCTCTGGACAAATAGATTACTTAGAGGTAGTTGATCCTGAGGACTTGGTCCCACTTGATCATATTGATCAGAGGTCAGCCCTTTTGGCTGTAGCTGTCTTTTTTGACGGGGCCAGACTTATAGACAATATTTTTTTGGAAGGTGATGCATAATGGGTGCTAGATGTTTTTTGCAAGCCAAGATCCACAGAGCAACAATTACAGAGGCCAATGTTGATTATACAGGTAGCTTGGCCATCTGTCCCAATCTGCTTCAGGCCTCTGGTCTGTTGCCGAATGAACAGATTGATGTCTATAATATAAGCAATGGGGAGAGGCTAACCACCTATATTATTGAGGGTAAAAAAGGTGAAATGTGCCTGAATGGTGCCGCAGCCCTTAAAGGGCAAGTGGGGCAGAAGATTATAGTTGCTGCTTATATCTGGCTTCAGAAAGAGGAAATCGCCGGTCATTCACCAAAATTGGTCTTTGTGGATGACAATAATGACCTGGTCAGTGTCAAGAGTGGCTGATTTGAAAAGATAAGAAAGCTAATTGATTTGCAAAAAAGGGGGAATTATCTTTCCCCCTTTTTTGCAGCATCTTAAGTGATTGAGTCTTGGGCAATGTCTGTATTAGGTTTATGTCCCCATTTGCCAGGAATTTAAATATTCCTCTTGTTCTGCGGTCAAGGTATCTATGTTGATGTTCATAGCCCCTAATTTCATTTTGGCTATTTCTTCATCAATATCGGTTGGGACAGGATAGACCTTGTTTTCCAAATGCTTGCCCTCAGAGGCCAGATAGGCGGCGCAAAAGGCCTGATTGGCAAAACTCATGTCCATAACGCTGGAGGGATGCCCTTCTGCAGAGGCCAAGTTGACTAAACGCCCCTCGGATAAGACATTTATGCGCCGACCATCTTTGAGCCGGTATTCAATGACCTCCTTTCTGACTTCGCGATGTTCGTCCGCTATTTTGGCCAGTCCTTCTAGATTGAGTTCAACATTGAAGTGACCTGAGTTACAGACAATAGCCTTGTCTTTCATAATCTCGAAGTGATGGACATCAATAACGTTGATATCACCGGTCAAGGTGCAGAAGAAATCGCCAATTGGGGCAGCTTCCTGCATTGGCATGACCCTATAACCATCCATTTTTGCTTCCAAGGCCCTTAGTGGGTCAACCTCTGTGATAATGACATTGGCCCCCATACCTCTGGCCTTATTGGCTACTCCACGGCCACACCAGCCATATCCGGCGACGATAAAATTAGTTCCTGCCAGCAAACGGTTGGTAGCCCTTATTATACCGTCTATTGTGCTTTGTCCTGTACCATATCTATTGTCGAACATGTGCTTGGTTTGGGCATCATTAACAGCAATGATGGGGTACTTGAGAACGCCTTGATTGCTCATGCTCTTTAGGCGGATGACACCGGTTGTTGTTTCCTCAGAACCACCAATAAGTCCGTCAATAAGCTCTTTCCTGTCGCTGTGTACGGTAGAAACCAGGTCACAGCCGTCGTCCATAGTCAAGTGAGGCTTGTGATCCAGGGTTTGGTTTATGTGCTTGTAATAGGTATCTCTGTCTTCACCATGGGTTGCAAATACAGGTATCTGGTCATGTTGAACCAGTGAGGCGGCTACATCGTCCTGTGTGGACAAGGGGTTTGAAGCACACAATCTAACCTCAGCCCCGCCTGCTTTCAAGGTCCTAGCAAGGCGGGCTGTCTCTGTTGTTACATGGAGACAAGCTGCCAAGCGCACACCTTGAAGCGGCTTTTGCTCTCTGAATCTCTTCTCAACCATGTCTTGGACCGGCATGGCCTCAGCTGCCCAATCAATTCTTTTCTTCCCAGTTTCAGCCAAATTAATGTCTTTAATATCGTATTCCATAAGGTTCCTCCTCTCTATAAGTTAGATATTTTTTTACTTATAATCAAAAAGACAACAAGCCCTTTTTTGGCAGGTAGTTTTTGGCAGTCAAAGACCTGGAAACCGATCTTTTCCAGCCAATTCGTGAGTTCCTCAGTATCAAAGCCAAGCCATCTGTCACCGTATTGGGTGCGCATACTCTCATCAGTGTGTTTGACAAAATCGGCGATTATAAATGTCCCTTGAGGGGATAAGGCCCGAAAGGACTCTTGTAGAGATTTCTGTGGATGGGGCAAGTGATGCAGGGCCATAGACATAAGGGCACAATCCGCTTCTCCATCCCCTAAAGGCAGATGATCCAAATCACCAATACGGAAGCTGATCCTTTCCGGGTCTGAGAATCTTTTTCTGGCCCTATCCAGCATATTGGGGGAATTGTCGACCCCGATAACCTTACCGGAGACTTTGTTGATGATCTTTTCGATCAGTTCTCCGGTCCCACAGCCTAAATCTAGGATAATATCGGATTCAGGTATGTTTTGCTGTATCTTTTCGGCAAGATTGAGCTCTCCCAATGCATCCTGACTGAGTCTTTCCCAATAATGGGCCACTGCATCAAAGAACTGCCTGGTTGACTGAGTCCTTTCTTGAATGACCTGGTTGGCATTGTCCAGGTCTTGGAGCAAAGACTTCTCCTGAGAGAAAAAATCTAGTATACCTTGAATGAGTTTGCGTCCCGGACCGTTTTCTGCAGCCTTGTAAAAGGCCCAAGCCCCGTCACGGCGGCATTGTACCAAACCGCATTCGGTAAGTATTTTTAGGTGTCTGGAAATCCTGGATTGACCAAGTTTTAAAGAAACCACTATTTCCTGAACATTTAATTCATGGTAAATGAGTATATTGAGCAGACGGACTCTGGTTTCATCGGCTAAGGCTTTACATGACTTGACAATATACATATTAATCTCAGGAGCTCCGTCCAAATACTTAATTCTGGTTAGCTGCCAAAATGTTCATATCAAGATATTTTGATATGCAGATAAGTTGTCAATATATAAATAATCTGTGTCTGTCAAGGCCAAATTCATATTTTTCTATAATTGGATAACTAATTGTAACTACAGTTTTTTAAGATTAAGATCTTGGCCTTGATTTGAGATATTTTCTTGGCAGTAAATGAAGGGAGATTATCCATTATCTAAGGTTGGTTTTTGATGCGTAAAATTTGGACCGTGGTAAACGTTGAGCAGTTTGCAACTAATTGCAAGGGGAACTTTCTTTTGAATTTTTAGTGGTAGAGCATTAGTGTTTCTTATCTTATTTGATGGGGGAGATCTCACTGTGTTAGACGAAAAAAAATCTGGTTTTTGAATTGAAAACTTGTTGTCTAAATATCCAAGAATTAAAAATTCCCGGATGGGAACTTCTAGTATGGACAGTGAACTTCAAGAAGAAGTTAAGAGATGATTGCTGTTATACTTTTTTACTTGAGAGTCAAAGAATTTTTTTCACAACCTATTGTAGCTATTGGCATCTTTATTGATTGTCGATGTTCGATAAATTATATTTATAACCATCTTATTTAACTGTATTTAATCTTATAACTATTAACCGATAAC